>CAYUDA010000014.1:0-16414 GCA_964443425.1 uncultured Acidimicrobiaceae bacterium | reverse complement strand
CCCTCTAGCATCGGATCCATGAGCAACAGAACCATCCGCTGGGGTGTCCTCGGCGTGGCGAACATCGCCACCGGGACCGTCATCCCGGCCATCCAGCAAGCCGAAGGCTGCGAGGTCGTCGCCATCGCCTCCCGTTCGTCGGAGAGGGCCGCCGCCGCGGCCACCAAGCTCGGCATTCCCAGAGCCCACGGCTCGTACGAGGATCTCCTGGCCGACCCCGACGTCGACGTCGTCTACGTCCCGCTCCCCAATCACCTCCACGCCACCTGGTCGATCCGCGCCCTCGAGGCCGGCAAGCACGTGCTGTGCGAGAAGCCGCTGGCTCTGTCTGTCGCCGAAGCGGAGACGATGGTGGCCGCGGCGCAACGCACCGGCCGCAAGCTGATGGAGGCCTTCATGTACCGGTTCCATCCCCAGTGGGACGTGGTGCGGAACCTGATCGCGGAGGGACGGATCGGTCCGGTGCGGATGGTGAACTCCTGGTTCAGCTACGGGCCGCAGCCGGAAGGCGATTACCGCAACGTGCCGGAGGCGGGAGGCGGGGTGCTGCTCGACATCGGCTGCTACTGCATCAGCGCCGCCCGCTACCTGTTCGGGTCGGAGCCGGAAGTGATCGGCGCCGCCCTGCGCCGCGACCGTCACGGCGTCGACATCGCCACCTCCGCGATCCTGCGTTTTCCCGAGGGTGAGTCGGTGTTCTTCTGCGGTGGAGACCACGCCGACGACCAGCTGGCCCACATCACCGGGGCGACGGGGACGATCACCATCGAGTGGCCCTTCACCCCCGATCCCCTCGGGCCGGGGACGGTCCAGGTGGTGACCCCCGACGGCAGCGAGACGCTCTCATCGCCCGCCGCCAACAGCTACACGCGCGAAGCGGAGCGCTTCGCCGACGCCATCCGCAACGACCGGCCGGTCCCGACGCCTCTCGACGACGCCCTCGCCAACCTGCGCGTGATCGAAGCGGTCGCCGCCCTGGCCGGTTGAGTCGGGCGAGGGGCGGAGGCGTGCGCGACCATCCGGTCTTCGAGCTGAGCGACGTCATCGTCGACGAGCTTGCCCGTCTCTTTCCGAGCACCGCCACCGTGCTCGGGGTGTCCGGCTACGACGACCGCTGGCCGGACCTGGGCCCCGACGGTGCCGTCGCCGCCGCCGCCAAACTCCACGGTCTGCGGCGGCGCCTCGACACCCTGCCTCCGGCCGCCGATCGCTGGGACCGTCTCGCCGTCGAGGTGGCGAGGGAGGCGCTCGACGAGGAGTTGGCCCGCTACGCCCACGACGATCACCTGCGGGCTCTCAACTCGATCGCCTCGCCGCTGCAGGACTTCACCGACGTCTTCGACCACATGGCCACCGAGACGACCGAGCAGTGGGAGCTGATCGCGGCCCGGTTGGAGCGGCTCCCCGCCGCCCTCGACGGCTACCGGGCCGCCCTCGAGCACGGGCGACGCCACGGCGTCGTCGTGGCCCGACGCCAGGTGGAAGCCGCCGTCGAACAGTGCCGGGTGGCAGCGGCGCCGGACACCCGCTTTGGCCGGCTGATCGCCACCTACGACGCCGGCCACGACGACGGGACGCTGGGACGGTGGCTGCGTGAAGCCGCCGGTGGAGCACGGCACGCTTTCGAGGAGTTCGGCCGGTATCTCGCCGAGGTCTACGGGCCCGACGCCACCCTGACCGACGCCGTCGGCGAGGAACGCTACGTGCGGGATGCCTACCGTTTCCTCGGCACCACCATCGATCCCGCCGCCACCTACGCCTGGGGATGGGACGAGGTGGCCCGCATCGACTCCCGTTTGCGGGCGGTGGCCGCCGAGATCGTGCCCGGCGGCGATCTGGACGAGGCGCGCACCCTGCTCAAGTCGGATCCGGCTCGTGCCGCGTCCGATGCGACGGAGTTCGTCGCCCTGATGCAGCAGCGCCTCGACGTCGCCCTCGATCAGCTCGACGGCACCCACTTCGACGTACCGGGCGAGATCCGGCGCGTCACCATCAACATCGCACCGCCCGGCGGGGCGCTCGGGGCCTACTACGTGGGCCCGTCGGAGGACTTCACCCGACCCGGGTCGGTGTGGTGGTCGCTGGCCTCGGCCGGGCCCTACCCGCTCTACGACGAGGTCTCGACCGCCTATCACGAGGGGTTCCCCGGCCATCACCTCCAGGTCGGCACCCAGGCGTTGCAGGCCGACACCCTGTCGCGAGTGCACCGGATCTGGGTGTGGAAGGCGGGCGCCGGTGAGGGATGGGCCCTCTACGCCGAGCGCCTCATGGACGAGCTGGGGTTCTTCGAGCGACCCGACTACGTCTTCGGCTGGCTCACGTCGCAGATGCTGCGGGCCTGCCGGGTGGTGGTCGACATCGGGTGCCACCTCCGCCTCCCGATCCCACGCGGCCAGGACTTCCATCCCGGCGGGGAGTGGAGCTTCGGGACCGCGGTCGAGATGTTGGAGCGGTACGCCATGCTCGACCGGACCTATGCCGCGTCCGAGGTGGTCCGCTACCTGGGCTGGCCGGCTCAGGCGATCTCCTACAAGGTGGGCGAGAAGGTCATTCTCGAGGCGCGCAACGAGTTGCGGACCCGTCACGGCGCCGCCTTCGACGCCAAGCGATTCCACGCCTCCCTGCTCGAGGTGGGCCCGGTCGGCCTCGACCTACTCCGCCGCGAGCTCCTCACCTGACACTGCCCCCAACCCTGGGCTCCAGTACATGAAAACCCGGCCTCCCAACCCTGGGTTCGGGGCAGGGGACCGCGCCGGGGGGGACGAGCCGCCCCTAGCATCGGGGAAATGGAGGCGTCCGGGAAGCTGATCGACACGATTCGTTCCTCCCTCATCGGGAGCGACGAGGTGGTCGACGGCCCGTTCGGCCCCCGCAAGGTCACCTATGCCGATTACACGGCCTCGGGACGATCCCTCACCTTCATCGAGGATTTCATCCGCGACGTCGTGATGCCGTTCTACGCCAACACCCACACCGAATCGTCCGGCACCGGGCTCCAGACCACACGGTTCCGGGAGGAGGCGCGGGACATCATCCGGGAATGCGTCGGCGCCGGCCCCGAGCATGCCGTGCTCTTCTGCGGGTCGGGCATGACGGGAGCGATCGACCGGCTCATCGACGTGCTCGGCATCCGCATTCCGAGCAACCTGGAGGACCACTACCAGCTGTCCGATCACATCCCGGCGGCACAGCGCCCGGTGGTGTTCGTCGGACCCTATGAGCACCACTCCAACGAGCTGCCATGGCGGGAGTCGATAGCCGACGTGGTGACGATCCGGGAGGACGCCGACGGACACGTCGACGTCCGGCACCTCGAGGACGAGCTTCGCCGCCACCACGACCGCCCCCTCCTCATCGGGTCGTTCTCGGCCGCATCGAACGTCACCGGCATCCTCACCGACGTCGCCGAGGTGTCGACGCTGCTCCACCTCTACGGCGCCCTCTCGTTCTGGGACTACGCGGCGGCCGCCCCCTACGTCGAGGTGTCGATGCACCCCGGGAAGGGCGAATTCGCCCACCTCGACGCCGTGTTCCTCTCCCCCCACAAGCTCATCGGAGGTCCGGGGACCCCCGGCGTTCTGGTCGCTCGCCGTGACCTGTTCACCAACCGGGTGCCGGCGGTGCCCGGCGGCGGCACCGTCGCCTACGTCAACCCGTTCGAGCACCGCTACCTCGACGACGTGGAACGCCGGGAGGAGGGTGGGACCCCGGCGATCATCGAGTCGATCCGGGCCGGGCTCGTCTTCCAACTCAAACAGGCCGTCGGGGTGGAGATGATCCGGGACCGCGAGGAGTCGTACATCTCTCGCGCCATCGCCTCCTGGTCGCAGAATCCCAACATCGAGATCCTCGGCAATCCCGAGGCCGACCGGCTCTCCATCGTGTCGTTCGTGGTCCGGCACGACTCCCTCTACCTCCACCACAACTTCGTGGTGGCGCTGCTCAACGACCTCTTCGGAATCCAATCCCGGGGAGGCTGTTCGTGCGCCGGGCCCTACGGGCACCGTCTCCTCGGCATCGACCTCGACCACTCCCACCGCTTCGAGCGGGAGATCGCCCGCGGTTGCGAGGGCATCAAGCCGGGATGGGTGCGGGTCAACTTCAACTACTTCATCTCCGAGGACGTGTTCGACTTCATCCTGGAGGCGGTCCACCTCGTCGCCACCGAAGGCTGGAAGCTGCTCCCCTACTACCGCTTCGACCCTGCCACCGCCCTGTGGCGCCACCGCGAGCCGGCCGCCGAGCCGCCCCTCAGCCTCCACTCGGTCGACTACTCCGACGGCGTCATGGCGTACCCGCACCGTGACCATGCCCGCCACGGCGACGCCGCCCTCACCGGCTACCTGACGGAGGGCCGCCGTATCCTCGCCGAAGCAGGAACGGCCCCACCCCCGCCCCCGCTGGGGATCCCGGACGTGACCGACGACTTCGAGCACCTTCGCTGGTTCCCACTCCCCGACGAGTTCGCGGCCGGAACCGGGTAGCCGCGATGGACATCGCCACCACCTCCACCGCCCCGCCCGACTGGTTCCGGCGCGCCCTCGCCGCCCCCTTCGAGGAGCGGTGGGTCACCGTCGGCGGGGTCCCGATCCACTACGCCGACTGGGGAAACCGAGGGGCTCCCGGCCTCGTGCTCATCCACGGCGGGGCCGCCCATCTCCACTGGTGGACGTTCCTGGCACCGATGTTCGCCTCCGACTGGCACGTCGTCGCCCTCGACCTCTCCGGGCATGGGGACAGCGGCAGGCGCGACGACTACTCCCACGAGGCGTGGGCCTGCGAGGTGCTCGGGGTGGCCCACGACGCCGGCTTCACCCGGCCGCCGGTGGTGGTGGGCCACAGCCTCGGCGGGATGGTCGTGATCCAGGCGGCGTCACGGCACGGCCCCCGCCTCGCCGGCGCCGTCGTCGTCGATTCCCCGGTGCGCCGCCCCGACCCCGAGTCCGAGGAGGCCGCCAGGGGCAGGGCGTTCCGCTCCCCTGGCGTCTACCCGGACCTGGAGACGGCGTTGCGGCACTTCCACCTCATCCCGGCGCAGCCCTGTGACAACGGCTTTCTGCTGGATCACGTCGCCCGTCACTCGCTGCACGAGACCCCCGGGGGGTGGACGTGGAAGTTCGACCCGCATCTCTTCGCTCACACCTTGATCCCGCTGCGCGAGCAGCTCGCCAGCGTGCAGTGCCGGATTGCCCTGCTGCGCGGCGAGTACAGCGTGGTGGTTCCTCCCGACACCGCCGAGTACATGTATGACCTGTTGGGTCGCAACGCCCCGCTGGTGTCGATTCCCGAGGCGCACCACCACCTCATCCTCGACCAGCCCCTCGCTTTCGTGGCCGCCCTACGCACCCTGCTCGCCGACTGGGACCACTCCGTCCCGCGGAGGGGCGGCGGCACGGTGGGGACGATGCCCTCAGGTCCCCCCTGTCCCCCGCCGATACCAGGGGAATCACCGCCGGAGAGGTAGCTCGGAGCTGCGTGGAGAGGGAACCGTGATGGGCCAGTACCGCACGCCGACGCTCGGCTTGACCGAGGCGTACCACGTCACTCACCGCTGGCTCGACCACATCGGGGCAACCCCGGAGTCGATCAGCGAGCCGGTCGATGGCGTCGTCGAGCTACGGAGCGGCTCCCTGGTGGCCCGCATCAAGGTCGATCGCGCTCCGCTGGCTCAGTCGGCGATCCTCGCCCTGCTCAAGGCCGTCGACGAGCACCACGAAGAACGCGAGCAGCTCCACTGCCTGCTCTTCTCCGTCACCGGATTCTCGGGGGGAGCCAGGACGCTGGCCGAGTCGCACAGCGTCGGCCTCTTCGACCTCGACGCCATCGGCGACGTGCACCCCGTCACCACCTATGCCCGCAACATCATGCCGGCCGAGCCGCTGGAGCCCGCCTTCCTGTTCGCTCCCACCGAGGAGGAGAAAGAGGCAGAGGCCCGCAAGGAGCAGATGCCGTTTGGTCCGGTGGAGAAGGACCCGAAGGACTGGCTCGACTGCCCCCGCTGCGGAGCGACCCATCATCGCAAGGCGAGCTTCTGTACCGCCTGCGGCGCCGATTTCACGGCCCCCAGCACATTGACCGCCAAGATGCCGCCGCGGGGCCGTATTCCGGGCCCACCGCAGGTGGCTCCCGGCACCGTCCCCGCTCCAACAGGCGGACAGATGCTGCGGTGTCGCACCTGCGGCTCCCACGACATCGAGCTCGTCGGCCAGCCCCCCGCCCCGGGACAGCCGCTGCGCTGAGCTACGCTCCGAGCCCCGACCCGGAGCGGTCATGGCGCCACACTCGAACGAGGCGGGCTCCCTGACGTGGGACCCCGACCAGTACCACCGGTTCACCGGACACCGGCTGCGGCCGGCCGACGAGCTGCTGGCCCGGGTCGACCATCCCGAGCCGAGGCTGATCCACGACGTCGGATGTGGAACCGGAGAGATGGCCCGACGCATGGCGCAGCGGTGGCCCGAGGCGAGGGTGATCGGATCCGACCTCTCTCCCGAGATGCTCGAGCAGGCTGCCGCAGTACCGAGCACGGTGCAATGGCGCCGCCTCGATGTGCGGGATTGGGATCCTCCCGAGCCGCCCGACATCGTCTACGCCAACGCCGTGTTGCACTGGGTCGATGGCCACGACGAGCTGTTCCCCCGCCTGGTGGACTCCCTTGCCGACGGCGGCATGCTCGCGGTGCAGATGCCGCTGTCGTGGGGTGAGCCCTCGCATCGCCTCATGCGCGAGACCCTCGCCGCCGGTGGTGAAGAGGGCCAACCGCTCGGTCCCGAGACGCTGCGGGAACGGTTGGGTCGACGCCCGGTGCAGGAAGCGGCGTGGTACCACGATCTGCTGGCACCCTTGCTACGACGCCTCGACATCTGGGAGACCCGCTACCTTCAGGTGTTGAAGGGTGCGGACGCGGTCTTGGAGTGGGTGAGCGGGACGGCGCTGTTGCCGGTGCGTGAGCACCTCGAGGAGACCGAGATGGAACGCTTCCTCGCCGCCTACCGGCTCGCTCTCGCCCGGGCGTACCCGCCGCGGCCCGGCGGGGTCACCCTGTTCCCGTTCCCCCGCCTGTTCCTCGTCGCTACCCGCTAGCCGCCCCGGACGCGAGGAAGGACGGCCCGGGGCCGTCCTTCCTCATTCCTCCGACGTGGGAGGTGCAGGGGGGGTGCTGCTCCGTCGCCTCACCCTTGGCCCTGCCCGTTCCTACCCGCGGCGGGCTCCGGTCTCTCACCGCTCGACGAAGACGGATGTCTTCGTCCATTCCCTCCCTTGACCGTACCCAGTACTATAGACGCGGAGTCAGGAACTCAAGAACTATTTCTCGGCCCAGACCACCCGACCTTGAGCAGAAATTTCGCGAAGGTCGGCACCCGCCGTCGATCGGCGCCCTGGCTCACTCCACGATGGGTTGCAGGAAGATGGCGCCGAGGGGCGGGATGGAGAACTGGAGCGACTGGCGACGGCCGTAGGCGGCGACGGGGCGGGTGGTTATCTTCCCCCGAGGCCCTCTTCCCTGCCCGCCGTAGCGGCGGGCGTCGGAGTTGAGGACCACCCTCCATTCCCCGGCGGCGCCGACCCCGATGCGGTGAACCTTCCTCGCCTGCCCGGTGAAGTTGCACACCACGAGCATCTGGGTGCCGTGCCCGTAGCGGTTCCAGGCGACGATGCCGGTCTGGTGGCCGGTGTCGATCCATCCGAATCCACCCTGGTCCCGGTCGCGCACCCACAGCGCCGGGTGCTCCCGGTAGAGGTGGTTGAGGTCACGCACCCAGCGCTGCATCCCGAGATGGCGGGGCTGGCGCAGTACCCGCCAGTCGAGCGATGTGTCGTGGTTCCACTCGGAGCGCTGGGCGAACTCGTCACCCATGAACAGCAGCTTCTTGCCGGGGAGGCCGTACATGTAGCCGTAGAGGGCGCGCAGGTCGTCGAAGGACCAGGCGCCCCGCCCCGACATCTTGCGGATCATCGACCCCTTGGCGTGCACCACCTCGTCGTGGGAGAGCGGAAGGATGAAGTTCTCGTTGTAGGCGTACAACATACGGAACGTCAGCTCGTCCTGGTGCATCGTCCGGTACTCGGGCCAGTGCGACAGGTAAGAGAGGGTGTCGTTCATCCATCCCAGGTCCCACTTGTAGACGAACCCGAGGCCCCCTTCCTCCACCGGACGCGACACCCGGGGCCAGGCGGTCGACTCCTCGGCGACGGTGAAGGTGCCGGGGTTGTCGGACAGCAGGGTCGGGTTCAGGTCACGCAGGAAGTCGATCGCCTCGAGATGCTCCCGCCCCCCGTGGACGTTCGGCTCCCACTCCCCGTCCTTGCGGGAGTAGTCGAGGTAGAGCATCGACGCCACCGCGTCGACCCGGATCCCGTCGACGTGGTAGCGATCGAGCCAGAAGTTGGCGCTGGAGATGAGGAAGCTACGGACCTCGGGCCGCCCGTAGTCGAAGATGGCGCTGTGCCAGTCGGGGTGCCATCCCCGCCGCGGGTCCGGGTGCTCGTAGCAGGCGGTGCCGTCAAAGGAGAACAGGCCGTACTCGTCGGCGGCGAAGTGGGAGGGGACCCAATCGAGGATGACCCCGATCCCGGCCTGGTGGAGCCGGTCCACCAGGAACATGAAGTCCTGGGGGCGGCCGTAGCGGGAGGTGGGGGCGAAGTACCCGGTGGTCTGGTACCCCCACGACGGGTAGTAAGGGTGCTCGGTAACAGGGAGGAACTCGACGTGGGTGAAGCCGAGGTCGGTGACGTACTCGACGAGGCGGGGGGCCAGCTCCCGGTACGAGTACGACTCGGAGGGGCGTTTCTTCATCCACGAGCCGAGGTGCACCTCGTAGGTGCTGAGCGGGCCGTCGGGGTCGTGCCCGCCGCGACGTCGCTCCATCCAATCACCGTCGGACCACCGGTAGCCAAGGTCCCACACCAGCGAGGAGTGCTGCGGCGACACCTCGGTGGCGAAGGCGTAGGGGTCGGATCGCTCCACCACCGGCCCGCGATGGGTCCGGATCCGGTAGCGGTAGGCGTCGCCGGGCTTCACCCCCGGCACGTACCCCCACCACACCCCGCCGGGACCTGCCTCGAGCACACCGTGCTTGCGGTCCCAATCGTTGAAGTCGCCGACCACCGACACCTGCCGGGCGGTGGGCGCCCACACCGCGAACCGGGCCCCCTCGGCGGTGAGATGGGCGCCGAGGTAGCGATGGGCGTCGCTGAGGCGGCCCCGGCCGAAGCGTTGCGTGTTGCGGATGCTGAGCGGTTCTCTCATGGCTCCCCGATCGGTCGTCCCGAGGCTACCCGGAGGCCGCCCCCGGTTCCGGCTCACCACACCCGGTCGTCTTTGACCTCGTCGTAGTAGTCGAGACGGTCGACGGGGAACACGATCGACGTCATCAGGTTCATCACGTGGGCGGTGATGCGCTTCAGGAACCGGTAGAAGAGGGCCCGGGCCACCGCGTCGGAGGCGGGCCCGGTGGAGGCGAAGGCCGCCCTGACGTGGTCGTCGTACTCGTCGAGGAGGGCGTCGGCCTTGTCGATCAGCTCCCTGGCCCGAGAGATGTCACGAGATTCGAAGACCGCCACCGCCTCGTCGATGAGTCGCCCCACCCGGTCCCGGTAGGCCTCCAGCTCCTCCCGGTCGGGGGCGGTGGTGAAGTCGGCGCCGTACTTGGCGAGGTCGTAGATGTTCTTGGCATAGTCGCCGATCCGCTCCGCGTCCTTGACCACGCTCATGTAGACGAGGGTCTCGGGCACGTCGACCGGACCGGCCACCGAGGCATGGAGCACGAGGGCCTTGCGCACCTCCTGTTGGGCAACGTTGATGCCCCTGTCGGTGCCCTTGACCTCTCGTTTCGTCTGCTTCGAGGCGCCACCTCCGAACACCGCGCCCATGGCGGCGTCGTAGACAGCCCGACCGTCCCGCACCATCTGGGCGAGGCGGTCCTCGACCTCCTGGAGCGTGGAACGACCCGAGGGACGGAAGAACTCGAACACCATGTCATCGCTCCTATCTGAGAACCAGGATACCGAGGAGGGGGATCACGACGAACACCCCCAGCGTGTAGGTGAGGGCGATTGGCTTATGCCGCATCGCTATCGCGGCCAGCTTCTCGGCCATGGTGACCGGCAGGTAGCGGAGCCGGGGCGACGGGTAGACGATGGCGATGGCGCCGACGTTGAAGAGGGTGTGGGTGACGGCGATGGTGAGGGCGTCGACCTCGCCGGTGGCGAGAGCCGCCAGCAGGGCGGTGATCGTCGTCCCGACGTTGGCACCGAGCGTGATCGGATAGGCGTTGCGCAGCACCAGGATCCCGGAAGCAACGAGCGGGATCAGCATCGACGTGGTGATGGAGGAGGACTGCACTGCCATCGTCACCACCATCCCGACCAGGATGCCGACGGTGCCGCTGCGGCGCAGGGCGGCGTTGAGGGTGCGCTCGATCCGGTTCGCCACCAAGCTTCGCATGTTCTTCGTGATGAGGGTGAGGGTGACGAAGACGAGGAGGAGCCCGGTGAGGAGGGCGAGCACTCCCATGGCAGTGGCTTGGCCGGCCACCGCTTCGAGCGTCGTCTCGACACGGGTGACTCCCCAGGTGACGGCCCCCTTGATCGGGCTGTCGAAGGTGCCGCCGGATGCACCGCCGGAGAGGAGTTGGGCGATGTCGCGGGCGACGGTTGACAGCACGTGCGTCACCAGCTCGAGCGGGAGCAGGATCGCAACGGCGAGGAGGTTGAAGAAGTCGTGCATGGTGGCGGCGCTGAACGCAAGTTCGAACTCGCGCGATTGCCGCATGTGGGCCAGGGACACGATGGTGTTGGTGACGGTGGTGCCGATGTTGGCGCCCATCACCATCGGCACCGCGTCGGACACGGAGAGCACGCCGGCGGCCACCAAGCCGACGATGGTCGAGGTGGTCGCCGAGGAGGACTGCACCAGCACGGTGGCGAGGATGCCGACGAGGAGCCCGACGAGCGGGTTGTGAACTCCTTGGAACAGGCTGTCGGTGAAGCCGCGGCCGAGATGGCCGATGCCGCGTTCGAGCAAGCCGACGCCGACGAGGAAGAGGTACAGCAGGCCGAGGACGAAGGCGGCACGCGCCGGAGTACGCAGTCGCCCCGGGGGCGCGGCCGGCACCGGCAACGCGTGGCCTGCATCCATATGTTGCGCGGTCTCCCAGTCCTCCGATCCCGCGGGAGCCTGTTTAGATGGCGGAGACGATTCCGCCAAATCGTCCTCGGGTCGGCGAAGCCGCGGTTGGTAGTGTCGAGGCGGTGAAGTACGCGGTCGACGTTCCCAACTTCGGGTACTGGGCAGATCCGCGCCGGATGGCGGGCTTCGCCGCCGGGGTGGAACGGGCCGGTTGGGACGGGCTCTCGCTGTGGGATCACATCCTGGCCTGGGACGGGAACGAGGTCGCCGACCCGTGGGTACTGCTGGCGGTGGCGGCGACGGCGACCGAGCGCCTCACCCTGATGTCGATGGTGACACCGCTGCCTCGCCGCCATCCCTGGAAGCTGGCGCGGGAGGCGGTGAGCATCGACCTGCTCAGTGAGGGGAGGCTGGTGCTGGGTGTCGGCATCGGCTACCCGCCGGAGGAGGAGTTCGGCCGCTTCGGGCTGCCGGTCAACGATCGGGCCCGGGCCGACATGCTCGACGAGGGTCTCGAGGTGATCACCGGTTTGTGGACGGGCGAGCCTTTCGAGCACTGCGGCGAGCACTTCCGGGTCGGGCCGGTGACCTTCCTGCCGAAGCCGATGCAGCAACCCCGCATCCCGATCTGGGTGGCCGGCATGTGGCCGAACCGGCGCCCCTTCCAGCGGGCGGCCCGCTGGGACGGGGTCGCCCCGATCGCCTTCGAGCACGGCGCCTTCCGCAACCTCACCCCGGCCGACGTGGAGGCGATGCTGGCCCTAATCGCCGAGTATCGCTCACCTGTGGAACCGTTCGAAGTCACGGTGGCGGGCTCGGTCCTGACCAGAGGCGCCGCCGGACGCGACGAGGCCGACGCGCTCGCCGCCGCCGGCGCCACCTGGTGGCGGGAGGGGTGGGACCCGGCATCGGGGGTGCCGATGGAAACCTGGATCGAGCGGATCATGGAGGGCCCGCCCGGCTGAGCGGATCGATCAGCCGGCCCGCCGCATACCGATCCACTCCAGAACGGCCAGGTCGAGCATCCCGAAGCCGACGGGGCCGAGTACCCACTCGGCTCGGGTGAGGAGAGCGTCGGGGAAGCCGATCAGCACCACCGCCACTGCGATCGCGCCCACCAGGTTCCCGACGACGACAGCCGCGACACCGGCCCCGGAGTCGCCGACCCCCGCCGGCGGGATGCGGCGCACCAACGCCACCACCGGGACCACCCATGCGACGAGGAGGGTGACGCCGATCCCGAGCGGAACGCCGAAGGGGACCCCGGCGAACCGACCTACCGGCCCGGCGCCGACGGCAAGCAGCAACAGGAACACTGCCGAACCCGAGGCGTCGACCCACAGGACGGCGCGTAGGAAGCGGGATCTGTCCTGCCCGTTGGTGGCAGACGGCAGCGTGTTCATGGTGCGTCTCCTCGAATCCACGGAACCGCGCCATCGTGCTCCGCGGCGACGGAGGATGCAAGAACGCAGCGGACGGGGACGGCCCCGGGATGGGGCCGCCCCGCCGCCGGCGATTCGGTGCCCGGCGACCGGCCCCCCGGAGGGGAGCCGGTCATCGGGCGTGGAGCATCTGACGGACGGCGTCGTGCTGCCGGACACGGCTGCGTCGCACCTCGCCGGTCCGGCGCGGCAGGCGCCATACGACGGCGCCGTGCTGCGCGACCGCCCGCTGCAGACGTTGCCGGTGGGGGACGTACTGCACTGCTTCCCTCCTTTCGGGTTCAGAACTGGTGTCTCGTTGGCGGCGAGCCCGCCACGCCGCCTCTGAGGCCACCGGCCGGCTGATCAGGCCGTGACGCCGGCTCGGTGGCCTGCGAAGCAACGTGACGGGTTCGCCGTCGCGGAACGGGGAGGGATCGAACCTCTGGAATCTCCCGACGAGACCCGCTCCAGGGGATCCGGGGTGGGGCCATGAAGAGAGCCGCCCCGGGGGCGGCTCCTCTGCGGAATCGGCGGGACGGAACAGCTAGTGGGAGTTCTCGTCTCCACGGCCGAGAGGAGCCGGGGTGCCGGTGCCGAAGGCACCGACCGTGCTGCCGGGCACGTCCCCGGTGAGGGGCGCGCCGATGCAGAACGTGCTGAGATCACGACGGTTGATCGTCTTCATCGGCCCCTCCTCTCTCGTCGTCGGTTCCAGATACGAAGAACGCCGCAACTCCCCCGGAGGGGTGTCACGGCCGAGGCGAAACTATGCCAGGCCAGATCGCGGGTGTCAAGTGCAGAGAAGCGCTGCGACCTTCCCGGCCGCGGCTCCCGATCCGCCGAGTCCTCAGACGGCGCCGCGCAACGCCGCCGCCACCCGGTCGGCCAAGACCCGGATCTGCTCGGGGTCCCGCCAGTCGCCAGCCACATTCTTCGCCATCTTGGAGGCAATGAAGCCCTTGGCGTCGGCTTCGAGCCTGCCCCCGATCGTCACCACAGGTGGAGCGTCCAGCTTCTCGGCGAGAGTTGCCACCTTGCCGGGAAGCTTCTGCGGCTCGGATGCCCCCTCGTCGCCGAGGGGACCGCTGTGAAAGACCCATACCCGAGGGTGATCGGGAGCCTTGGCGAGGCGGCGCAGCATCCGCACAGCCTCGGACCGCCAGCGCCCGGCGTAGAGGGCACTCCCCACCACGACGCCGTCGTAGCCCTGGACCGACCGAACCTTGCCCGCCGGGAACAGGTCGACTTCCAAGCCCAGCTCCCGGAGACGCTCGGCGAGGGTTTCGGCAATGCCTCGAGTCCCTCCCCGCTTCGACCCGAACGCCACCAGCACCCGTGCCATCACAACCTCCTGCTACCTCGATCCGATCGTACCGCCTCACGTGAGCGCTCGCGCGGGTATCCGCCGAGACCTTTGAACGGATGCACCTACTAGGGTGCCCATCCGGCACCGTCGTCGCATCACGAGGAGCAACCGTGCTGGCGTGTGTGGGACTCGAGAAGCGCTTCGGTGACGTCGTGGCACTCGACGGTGCCACCTTCGAAGTACAGCCGGGCCGCATCCTCGGGTTCCTCGGCCCCAACGGAGCCGGCAAGACCACCGCGATGCGGTGCATCTTCGGGCTCGTCCGCCCCGAGGCCGGTGAGGTGCGCTGGAACGGCGAGCCGGTCACTCCCGAACAGCGGCTCCGCTTCGGCTACATGCCTGAGGAACGCGGCCTCTACCCGAAGATGACGATCCGCGAGCAACTCGTCTACTTCGCCCGGCTCTCCGGGCTGGGACGCACCGAGGCGAAGGAAGCGGCCGATCGCTGGCTCGCCACCTTCGGCCTCAGCGACCGGGCCTCCTCCAAGCTGGAGGAGCTGTCACACGGCAACCAGCAGCGGGTCCAGCTGGCGGCGGCGCTGGTGCACGACCCCGAGCTGGCCGTGCTCGACGAGCCCTTCGCCGGCCTCGATCCGATCGGGATGGAGGCACTGTCCGAGACGTTGCACACCCTGGCGGCCACCGGCGTCGGCATCATCTTCTCCAGCCACCAGCTCGATCTGGTGGAGGACGTCTGCGAAGACGTCGTCATCATCCATGAGGGCCGGGTGGTGCTCACCGGCGACCTCGACACGCTGCGGGCCCGCTCCGAGCACCGTCACCTCGTCGTCGAAGTCGACGGGGCACCGTGGGCGCCCGACATTCCGGGGGTGGAACGAATCGAGAGCCGCAAAGGCCGGCCCCACTACCTGGCCCGGCACGACACCGGCATCGACCAGATCCTGGCGCGGGCCCAGCAGGAAGGCGAGGTCACCCGCTTCGCCTTCGAGCCGCCCAGCCTCTCCGATCTGTTCCGGGAGGCGGTGGCGCGATGAGCGGTCGACGGATGAAGAGCGTCACCCAGATCTGGCACATCGCCGTCCGCGAAATCAAGCAGCGGGCGCGGAGCCGTGCCTTCCTGGTCACGATGGTGCTCGTGGTCGGGTTGGTGCTGTTCCTCGGCCAGCTCATCGCCTGGGAGACCCGGGACGAGCCGGCCTCGGTGATCGGGCTCACCGGGGAGGTGCCCTCCGGCATCGAGGCCGCCCTCGACAGCGCCGCCGCCGCCTTCGACGTCGGCATCGAGGTGCGCCAGTATCCGGACACCGCCGCCGCCGAGAAGGCGGTCCAGGACGGCGACGCCGACGTCGCGCTCGTCGGCACCTCGAACCTGGTGTGGAAGGCCGACCCCGATCTTCGCCTCGCCGCCATCGTCAACGGCGCCGTCGACGACCTCGCCCGCCGCGAGCAGGCCGCCGAGCTGGGCCTCACCCCCGAGCAGGTCAACGCCCTGGTGGCGCCGGCGCCGCTTCCCAACCAGCGATTACAGCAGGAGGACCCCGAGGAGGGGCCGCGCCGCATCGGCGCCAACATCGGCACCTTCCTGCTCTACATCGCGATCCTCATGTTCGGCCAGTTCGTGATGATGGGCGTGACCGAGGAGAAGTCGAGCCGCGTCGTCGAGGTGGTGCTGTCGCGGGTGCGCCCCTACCAGGTCCTCGCCGGGAAGGTCATCGGCATCGGCCTGCTCGGCCTGGCGCAGGTGGTGATCCTCGGCGGCGCCATCCTGCTGTCGCTCACCACGTTCGAGATCGCCAACGTCTCCCTACCGAGCCTGGGGGGCAGCATCCTGCTCTCGGTCGTCGCCTGGTTCCTGCTCGGCTACGCCTTCTACAGCGTCATCTATGCCGCCCTCGGGGCCACCGTGTCCCGCCAGGAGGACATCCAGAGCGTGGCGATGATCCCGGTGCTGTTGCTCATCCCCGGGTTCTTCATCTCGATCCTGGCGCTCGACGATCCCACCACCTCCCTGGTGCGGATCACGTCACTGATCCCGCCCACCTCGCCGATGGTGATGCCGACCCGCATGGCCGTGACCTCGGTTCCGCTGTGGGAGGTGGCGGTGTCGGTCGGACTCCTACTCGCCGCCACCTACGGCCTGATCCGCCTCGGCGGCAGGATTTACGCCGGCGCCATCTTGCGGCTCGGCGCCAAGGTGCGGCTGCGCGACGCATGGAGGGCCGCCGAGTAGAACACCGGCCGCGGTCGGAGAGTGGTCACGGTGCAGAGGCGCCGCCGAAGACAACGGCGAGGGTCGACGTGCAGTCCCCCACCGCGACCCCCCTCGACTCACTCGCCGGCTCCGCCGGCGCTTCGCCGGTCCCCCCTGATCCCAGGGGGGACGACAGATACCGCGACCCCCCCTCGACTCACTCGCCGGCTCCGCCGGCGCTTCGCCGGTCCCCCCTGATCCCAGGGGGGACGACAGATACCGCGACCCCCCCTCGACTCACTCGCCGGCTCCGCCGGCGCTTCGCCGGTCCCCCCTGATCC
>CAYUDA010000013.1:6660-17062 GCA_964443425.1 uncultured Acidimicrobiaceae bacterium | reverse complement strand
CGGCGGCCCGCTTCGTGACCAGGTTGTAGACGTTGTTGGACCAGTTCTGGATCGTGGTGTAGCGGCAGCGGGCGCCTTCCTTGACGATGATCTCGACCACCGCGGCGTGCAGCGAGTCGCTGCTGTAGGTGGGCGCCGAGCATCCCTCCACGTAGTGGCAGTAGGCGCCCTCGTCGACGATGATCAGGGTCCGTTCGAACTGCCCCATGTTCTGGGCGTTGATGCGGAAGTAGGCCTGGAGCGGCTGATCGAGATGCACGCCGGGCGGGACGTAGATGAAGCTGCCGCCGGACCACACCGCCGAGTTGAGGGCCGCGTACTTGTTGTCGTTGGGCGGGATGATGGTGCCGAAGTACTGACGCACCAGATCGGGGTGCTCGCGCAGCGCGGTATCCATGTCGGAGAAGAGCACGCCGAGGGAAGCGAGGTCCTCCCGGTTGCGGTGGTAGACCACTTCGGATTCGTACTGGGCGGTGACCCCGGCGAGGTACTTGCGCTCCGCCTCGGGGATGCCGAGCCTCTCGTAGGTCTTCTTGATGGACTCGGGCACCATGTCCCAGTCCTTGGCCTGGCCCTCGGTCGGCTTGATGTAGTAATAGATGTTGTCGAAGTCGATCTCGTCGAGGTCGCCGTCGCCGCCCCACTGCGGGACCGGCTTGCGCAGGAACCGCTGGTACGCCTTGAGCCGGAACTCCAGCATCCACTCGGGTTCGTGCTTCATGGCCGACATCTGGCGGATGATGTCCTCGTTGAGGCCCTTCTCGGGCTTGAAGACGTAGTCTTCCTCGTCGGCCCACCCGAGCTGGTATCCGCCGAGATCGACATCAACGGTGGTCATCGAGCCACGCTCCTCACGACTTCACAGTGGATTTCCACTATACCCATAGGTGGATTGTCTCATGCCGGCTCCACCGGCACAACACCGGCCGGACGCTAGCCCGGCGGCCCCGGAGCCGGAAATGTGGCGATCCCGCCGGGACGGTGGTGTAGGAGTGGGGGAAGACCGGGACCGACCCGGTGGGACCGCACCACATGCAACGCCGCGGTGTCCCCCCGTGTTCCCCACCGCAGGCGGATCCGTGGGGGTGGGCGCGCCCAGCTCGTAGGCTGGCGCCATGCCCGTCATCGTGATCGGAGCCGATACCGAAGCCGGGGAGGCCGTCGTCGCCGCCCTCGTCGACCAGAGCGCGGAGCTGCGCGTCTTCGTCACCGATCCAGCCGGGCTGGCCGGTCTCCCGGCGACGATCAAGGTGGCCGTCGGCGACGTGTCCGACGGCAGCCACGTCGGAGCGGCCGCGGCCGGCGCCTTCTGTGCCGTCGTCATCGAGGAGGCCGCCGGCGACCGACGGCCCCGAGCCTTCGCAGCCGAGCCGGAAGCAGTCCTCGCCCAATGGGCCGACGGGCTGGCCGACGCCGGGTTGGGACGCTGCATCTGGGTGGGACGGTCCTCGGCGGCGGACCGGTTCCGTGCCGTGGCGCCCGAGCTCGCCGTGGTGGATCCGGCGGGCCGCACCCCGGACGAGGTCGCCGCCGCGGTGGCGGCGATCGACGAGGCGGGCCGGCTCGGTCCGGAAGGGTGACGGCAGGCCGGGGCCCCTAGAACACCTCGGCACACCAGGGTGCCCGGTCCCAGCGGAACATGGTGTCGGCGGCCACCACCGCCTCCCCCACTCCGGCGATCAGGCCGGCGTCGGAGAGGACCGTGGCACTGCGACCGCCCAGGTAGAGCGCCGCCAGGGTCGCCGCGGTCAGGGTGAGGTCGGCCTCGGCGTCGCTGCGGCGGCAGGTGGCCGTGCCGTCCTCGATGCTGAGCCGATAGCTGCCGTCGTTCCACGGGCAGTACTCGTCGACGACCCGCAGCACCAGGGTGCCGTCCACCAGGTAACGGCGACCGGTGAGTGCGGCCGGGACGTCGAGGAGGCGCAGCCACAGGCCGTCGCCGATGCGTCGCTCCACCCGGCGGTTGTCGGTGGCGATCCAGGCGAGCGAGGTGTCGGTCGGGGCGTTGTTCCAGCTCACCCGCGGGAACAGGTCGATGCGGCTCAGGTACCGCCACAGCACCCGCTCGGCCACCCCGTCGACGGCGATCAACTCGATGACCCGGACCTCGCCCACGGAGTGGCCGCCGCCCCATTCCAACTTCTGCCGGAAGGAGGCGTAGCCGCGAGCGACCTCTCCGGCTGAGGCCACCACGTACCGGGAGGCGCTGGCCCCGTGCCGCCACTGCGGAGGGTCGAAGAGATGGCGGCTCTCCCACCAGGCGTCGCTCCGCCCCAGCATCCCGGGGCGCCGGATCCGGGCCCGCTGGTAGACCTCGGGAAGCACCTCGCGCGCCGCGGTGGCGTCGAGCTGAGTCAGAGTGAGCCCGTCGGGGTCGTCACGGACCTCGAGCCGGGGCCCGTCGAAGGAGACGGCCGCCTTGTCGGCGGCGGCCCCGAAACCAAAGCGGCCGTAAATGGGCCACTCCGCCGCCCACAGGCCGCCGAGCGGGTCCCCCCGCTCGTGGGCTTGATCGGTGTACGCCCGCACCATCGAGGACATCACGCCACGGCGGCGGTGGGTGGGCAGCACCGTCACCATGGTGAGGGCGGCCAGCGGGAGCACTCCGCCGGGGACGGTGAGGTCGAACGGCATGTCGGCCGAGGTTCCGACGATGGTGGCGCCGTCGAAGGCGGTTGCGGTGCGGTCGAGGGGGTGGGTCGAGGTGAATCGAGAGACGTCGTCGTCGAGGGGCTCACCCCCGAACACGCCGACACAGACCCGCTGGAAGTCGGGAACCTCACCTTCGGTGATCGGCCGCACGATGATGGACATTGGGGGCAAGTTATCAGCTCAAGGACAGAGATCGAGCATCCCACCCGCGATAGGATCATTACACGATTACATCAAGGAGCCCCACCCTATGCGTCCGGTCCGTATCGCGGCCCAACTCCATCCCCAACACGCCGACTACGCGGACATCCGGCGTGCCGTCGCTGCGGCGGAGGAGGCCGGGGTCGATGTCGTTCTCAACTGGGACCACTTCTTCCCCCTCTACGGCAACCCCACCGGAAAGCACTTCGAGTGCTGGACGCTGCTCGCAGCCTGGGCCGAGGCAACCGAGTCGGTCGAGATCGGGGCCCTCGTCACGTGCAACTCCTATCGCAACCCGCAGCTGCTCGCCGACATGGCTCGCACCGTCGACCACATCTCGGACGGGCGCCTCATCCTCGGCCTCGGGTCCGGGTGGGCCCGGCGCGACTACGACGAGTACGGTTTCGAGTTCGGAAGCGCCGGCGACCGGCTGCGTGCTCTCGACCGTGACCTTCCGTTGATCAAACGCCGCTGGGACGCCCTCAACCCGCCGCCGACCCGTCCCATCCCCGTCCTGATCGGGGGAGGCGGTGAGAAGGTGACGTTGCGCATCGTCGCCGAGCAGGCCGACATCTGGCACTCCTTCGGTTCCCCGGAGTCGATGCGGCGCAAGAACGCCGTCCTCGACGACTGGTGTGCCAAGGTGGGGAGAGACCCCGCCGAGATCGAGCGCTCCACCGGCGTGGACTGGGGCAATATCAAGGGCGACCCGATCGAGCTGGCCGAGACCTACCACGACCTCGGATTCCGCTTGTTCACCTTTGGCATCAACGGCCCCGCCTACGATCTGGGCCCGCTGCGGGAATGGCTGTCGTGGCGGGACGCCAAGAACGGGGCCTGATCCGTCAGGACCCGGACTCCGGCTCGACGCGGTAGCCGGCGACCGATTGCGGCGCCGGAATCCCTCGTCGGCTCGCCGCATCGGGCACCGGCGCTCCTGGCACCAACCGCAACGGGATCACCCCGGCCCAGATCGGGAGGTCCTCGTCCTCCTCCTCGTCGATCGGCGGCCCGCTGCGCACCTTGGCCGACGCCTCGTCGATGGCGACCGCCACCACGGTGGTCCCCTTCAGCTCCTTCTCGGTGACGGGCCGCACCTCGTCCCAACGCCCGGGGAGCACATGCTCGGTGAGCGCCTGCAACGCCGCCATCTTCTCTTCCGGGTCGACGACGAGGCGGGCGGTCCCGAACACCACCACCGACCGGTAGTTCATCGAACTGCTGGCGGCCGACCGCGCCAGCACCAGGCCGTCGAGCAGGGTGACGGTGACACACACCTCGGCGCCGGCCTTCATGTGGCGCAGCATGCGGGACGCCGGTGACCCGTGAACGTAGAGGGTGTCCCCCACGCGGGCGTGGATGGTCGGGATGACGACCGGGGCGCCGCTGTCGACGAAGCCGATGTGGCAGATGGGGGCGGCGTCGAGGATGGCGTCGATGGTGCCGCGGGTGTAGTCGGCCCGATCGGCTTTCCGGCGGACCTCGGCGCGGGGAGTGGTACCTTCGGAGTGCATCGCCCGAGATTACCCGCCGATTCGTGCCACGCCGGGTGGCGGAAGTTGCCTGCACCCCGCCCGGACCTACACTTCCGACCTCGTGCGAACCACCGCGCTCGTTGCGCTCCTCCTTCTCCTCGTCACCGCCTGCAGCGATGCCGGCGGGATCACGTCGGCACCGCCGGGAACGGCGGCGCCGCTCACCACGCTCGGTCCGGTCGGGTCCACCACCACGGCACCGCCCACCACGAGCACCACCACAACCGTGGCATTGCTCCCCACCGACCGGGTGACCTCCGAGACGGTGGGACGTCCCTGGGGGTCGGTCGACGGCCTCACCATGTTCCGCGGCAACCCGACCCGCACGTACTACGGGACCGGACCGATGCCCGAGGACCCGCAGGTGCTGTGGCGTTTCCCCGACAGTCCGATGTGTGCCAACTCCCCGGTGGGAGGGGAGGACAAGGTGTGGTGCGGGAGCGGGTGGACCGGCCAGCCGGCGGTGTGGGACCGGCCGGACGGGATCACCGAACTCATCTTCGGCGCCTACGACAAGAACCTCCACTTCCTCGACGCCGCCACCGGGCAACGCACCCGACCCGACTTCCCGATGGGCGACATCATCAAGGGGTCGGTCACCCTCGACCCCGATGGATACCCCCTGCTCTACTCGGGATCGCGCGATCCGCGCTTCCGGATCATCGCCCTCGACCGGGACGAGCCGACCGAGCTGTGGTCGCTGGACGCGGCATCGGTGAACGGGATGTGGAACAACGACTGGGACTCCAACCCGGTGATCGTCGACGACGTGCTCTTCGAGGGCGGAGAGAACAGCTGGTGGTTTGCCATCAAGCTCAACCGCCAATACGACGAAACAGGACAGGTGACGATCTCCCCCGAGATCCTGTTTGAGATGCCCGTCTTCACCGACGAGCTGGTCGCCGCCGTGGGTCGCCAGCAGAGCGTCGAGGGCTCGACCGCGGTGTTCGAGGACACCGCCTACTTCGGGAACTCCGCCGGCCGCATCGTCGGCGTCGACATCTCACGGCTCGCCTCCGGCGACGCGGGGGTGGTGTTCGACTACTGGATGGGCGACGACGTCGACGCCACCGTGGTGGTCGATGGCGAAGGCATGCTCTACGTCGCCGCCGAGGTGGATCTCGTCACCCGGCGTGCCGCGGACGTCGGGCAGATCGTCAAGCTCGATCCGTCCCGTCCCGACGATCCCCTGGTGTGGTCGGTCTCCGTCCCGGGCACCGACAAAGGTGGCGGCGGGGTGTGGGCCACACCCGCTCTCGTCGATGATCTGCTGTTCGTCGCCACCAACCCCGGAGAGCTGCTCGCCATCGACACCGGCAGCGGCGAGGTCGTGTGGCGGGACGACATCGGCGGCAACGCCTGGTCCTCACCGGTGCGCGTCGACGACACCTTGGTGGTGGCGGTCGGCTGCGAGACGTCGCCGGCGCTGCGGGCCTACGACGTGACCGATCCGCACCATCCGGTGCAACGGTGGGAGCTGGCGGCGACGGGAGGCTGCATCGAGTCCACCCCTGCCGTCTGGCATGGACGACTCTACGTGGGCTCACGCGACGGGTACTTCTACGCGTTGGGAGACAGCTGATGGTGGCGCGTCGATCGAGTTCGTTCCTCGCCAGCGGCGGGCGGACCTTCGCCGGTCTCACCCTGGTGACGATCGGCTTCCTCGGCTCCCTGGCGACCCTCCTCGGGTTCCTCGGCGCCCAGGCCTGGGCCTTCGACGTGCTGTCGAGCTTCCGGGTTCAGTACTTCCTGGTGTTGCTCGTCGTCGGCCTCCTCTATGGGGCGTTCTTCAGCCGGAGCCTCTCGGTGCTGTTCCTGGTGATGGCCGCCGCCAACCTGCTGGTGATCGCTCCCCTCTACCTCGACAACCCGGCGCCGGCCGACGGCTCTGGCACTCTCAGCATCGTCAGCTTCAACGTGCAGTCCCGCAGCTCGAATCGAGACCAGGTGACCCGTTGGATCGAGGCCGCCGACGCCGACCTGGTGTTCCTCCTGGAGTCGAACGAGGACTGGGAGAAGCATGCCGAAGGCCTCGCCACCTATCAGGTGCGCAGCGAGATCCCCGACGACCGCAGCTACGGGATCACGATGCTGTCCAAAGAGGACTTCCCGGTGGAGCTGCTGCGTGTCGGGGAGGTCCGCGACAGCGTGCTGCGGGTGGTGGCATCGATCGGGGACCGAAGCGTGGTGGTGTACGCGGTGCACGCCCGGCCTCCGAGCTCTTCGTCCAGCGCGGCCGCTCGCGACGATGTGCTCGACGGCGTCGCCAAGCTGGCCGCTGCCGAGACCCTGCCGGTGATCGTGGTCGGGGACCTCAACGCCACCCCGTGGTCGCACGCCTTCCGCTCGCTCGCCTCCGAGGCCGGGCTGGACAACTCCCTCGACGGCTTCGGCTACCAGGCGTCGTGGCCGGGCCGTCTCCCGATCTTCCTCGAGATCCCGATCGACCATCTGCTGCTCAGTCCCGAGCTGACCACCGTCAACCGGCTGCTCGGGCCCGATTTCGGCTCCGACCATCGGGCGCTCTACGTCTCGGTGGGCGTGGCGGAACGCTAGGGACGCCACCCCTGACCTGCCTGGCCCACCGGCCGCTGGTGGATTCCCCGGGAGTCTCCTAGCCTCGCCGGTCATGCTGTACGACTACACCTCCATTGACGCCGCCTCGGTCGCTGCCGTCGCCGAACAGGCCATCGCCGATGCCGACGCCCTCATCGCCACCATGGTCGATGCCCCCGAACCGCGCACGTTCGCCAACACGATGCGGCCTCTCGAGCAGGCGACGACGGTGATGACCGACGCCTACGGCCCCAGTTCGTTCATGGCCCGGGTCCATCCCGATGCCGCGGTGCGGGCCA
This sequence comes from uncultured Acidimicrobiaceae bacterium, assembly GCA_964443425.1. Taxonomy (GTDB): domain Bacteria; phylum Actinomycetota; class Acidimicrobiia; order Spongiisociales; family UBA5794; genus CAYQEC01. The sequence goes on along the minus strand of CAYUDA010000013.1, from coordinate 9,819 downwards.
AGGCCGTCGAGGTGGAGGAGCGCCTCGCCAAGTGGGGCAACGACCTCATCTTCCGCCGGGACCTCTTCCAGGCCATCCACGAGTTCTCGGCCGGCGACGAGGCGGCCGCCCTCACCGGCACCGCGGCCCGCCTCCTCGCCTTCTGGATGCGGGACCTGCGCCGGGCCGGCCACGAGCTGGACGACGACGACAGGGCCGCCCTGCAGGCTCTCAACCAGCGGCTCATCGAGCTGCAGGTCGCCTTCGGCAACAACCTCGACGAATGGGAGGACTTCATCGAGGTGACACCCGACGAACTGGATGGACTGCCCCCCGACTACCTCCAGCGGCTCCGACCCGGGTCCGAGCAGGGGACGCTGCGGGTGACGATGGAGTACCCGGACTACATGCCCTTCATGCAGCAGGCGCGGCGTCGCGACCTACGCCAGCGCCTCCAGTTCAAGTTCTGGAACCGCGCCGTCGAGCAGAACCGGCCGTTGCTGGCCGAGGCGGTGGAGATCCGGCGCCGCATCGCCGGTCTCTTCGGGGCCCCCACCTGGGCCCACCATGCGATGGAAATCAAGATGGCGAAGAACCCCGAGGCGGTGGAGACCTTCTACGCCGATCTCGTCCCCGGCCTACGCCCGAAGGCGGAGGCCGAGCTGGCGGTACTCACCGACCTCGCTGCCGCCGACGGCGCCTCCCGCTTCGAGCCGTGGGACTCGACCTACTACGACAACGAGCAACGCCGCCACGACTTCGGGGTGGACCCCAACGAGGTTGCCGCCTACTTCCCTCTCGAACTGGTGCTCGATGGCATGTTCGCCGTCACCGGCGAGGTGTTCGGGTTGGAGTACCACCGGGTGCCGGACGCGGCGGCATGGCACCGCGACGTGACCCTCTACGAGATCCGCAACGCCGGGTCGGACCGCCCGCTCGCCTACTTCTACGCCGATCTGTTCCCGCGGGAAGGCAAGTACGGCCATGCCGCCGCCTTCCCGCTCGTCTACGGCCAAGCCCTTCCCGGTGGCGGCTATCAGACCCCGGTGGCGGCCATCGTCGCCAACCTCACCAAGCCGACCGAGGACAGCCCGTCCCTGCTCAAGCACGGCGAAGCCGTCACCCTGTTCCACGAGTTCGGCCACATCCTGCATTTCTGCCTCACCACCGTCGACCTCATCCGTTTCTCCGGCTTCGACACCGAGTGGGACTTCGTCGAGGCGCCGTCGCAGATCATGGAGCACTGGATGTGGCGGCCGGAAGTGCTGCAACGATTCGCCCGCCACCACGAGACCGGGGAGCCGATCCCGGCCGATCTGGTGGAGCGACTCGTGGCCGCCCGTGATCTCAACATCGGGCTCGGCACGATGCGGCAGATCTTCTTGGGCCGGCTCGACCTGCTGCTCCACGCCGCCCGGGGTCCGGTCGATCTCGACGAGGCCTACCGGGAGAGCTACCGCGAAACCCTGCTCCCCTTCCACGACGGAACGTTCTTCCCGGCAAGCTTCGGTCATCTGATGGGCGGCTACGACGCCGGCTACTACGGGTACCTGTGGGCCAAGGTCTATGGCGACGACATGTTCTCGATGTTCGAGCAGGCCGGCGTCACCGACCCCGAGGTCGGGGCCCGATATCGCCGTGAGGTGCTCGCCACGGGAGGCTCCCGCGACGCCATCGACCATCTGCGGGCCTTCCTGGGTCGGGAGCCGAACAGCGAAGCCTTCCTGCGCAACCTCGGGCTCGGGTAGCGCTCACTCCGCCGCGACCGCCCCCCGGGCGAGCGTTGCGGCCGCTTCCCGGTCGATCTTCCCGGTGGGCAGCAGCGGCAGCTCGTCGACGACCAGCCACCGCTTGGGAACGGAGTGGCGGGCGAGGCGCTCCCTGGCCCATTCCCGCAGCGCCACCGGATCGACCTGGGCGATGGCGCCCACCACCGCCGTCACCTGCTCCCCCCACTCTTCATCGGGGACCCCCACCACCACCGCCCGGCCCACCGCGGGGTGCGCCTCGAGCACCAACTCGACTGCCGCGGGAAGCACCTTCTCGCCTCCGGTGACGATGACGTCGTCGCCGCGTCCCAGCACCACGAGCCGTCCCGCCGCGTCGAACCGGCCCAGGTCCCCTGTGTGGTGCGGCCCGCGGCGCGGCGGCTCCCCGAGGTACCCCGGCGACACGGTGGGTCCGGCGACGAGGATCTCGCCGACAGACCCCGGCGGCAGCACGGTGCCCGCTCCGTCGACGATCGTGACCTCGACCCCGTCCAGCGGCGGCCCCACCGTGCCCTCCTCGCCGCCGGGGTCACCCGGCACCGCGGTGGCGGCCTGCGAGCACGTCTCGGTCATCCCGTAGGTCGGGACGACCGGCAGGCCGGCCGCCCGGGCCCGTTCCAGCAACGGCCGGGTCGCCGCAGCGCCACCCACCAGGATTGCCCGCAGCCCCCGGTAGGGGCCGGGATCGGCTTCGAGGAGGCGGTGCAGCATGGTGGGAACCAGGCTGGCGATGGTGACCTCCCTGCGGTGGAGCACTGCGGCCACCCGGGTGGCGTCGAAACCGTCGTGGAGCACGGCGGTGCCTCCGGCTGCAGCCGACCGCCACAGCACCGAGAGTCCACCGACGTGGAAGAGGGGCAGGGCGAGCAGCCAGCGGTCGCCGGCATCGTTGCCGAGCCGTGCCTGGGACGCCGCCACCGCTCGGGCCACGTTGCCCACGGTGAGGGCCACCGGACGGGGCGTGCCCGTGGTGCCGGAGGTGAACACGACGGTGTGGAGGTCGGCTGCGGAACGGGCTGTGTCCCGCGGTATCACCGCTCGCGCCGCGCCGACGCCGCCGAGCCGCAGGTCGGTGATGACCGGGCCGACACCCCGGCTCCGCATCTCGGCGGCGGCGCCGGCGGCACCCCCCGGTACCAGGTCGGGATCGAGCACGGCGGTGGCCGCCCCCAGTCGACCGGCCCCCCACACGGCCGCCACCACATCGAGGCGGGCCACCCCCGGGAGGCCTACGACGTCACCGGGCCCGACGCCGTAGGCATCGTGCAGGAGCCCGGCGGCGCTCGTCGCCAGGGCGTCCAACTCGCGGTAGGTGACGGGACGCCCGTCGTCGCAAACGACCGCGAGCTGCTCCGGGGAGGTACCGGAGTGGCGGGAGAGCCAGTCGTCGACGGTGAGGCGGGCCATAGGG
>CAYUDA010000013.1:0-6650 GCA_964443425.1 uncultured Acidimicrobiaceae bacterium | reverse complement strand
CGGTCCTCACTCACTCCACCGCACGGAGGCATCCATGGTCTCTGAGATCTTCGACCCGGCCGCCTGGGAGCCGGTGGCCGGATTCGCCTTCGAGGACATCACCTATCACCGCGCCGTCGAGGTGGGAGCGGTCCGTATCGCCTTCGACCGGCCGGAGGTCCGCAACGCCTTCCGGCCCGGGACGGTCGATGAGCTGTTCGCCGCGCTCGACCATGCCCGCACCACGACCGACGTCGGCTGCGTGCTGCTCACCGGCAACGGGCCCTCCCCCAAGGACGGGGGGTGGGCGTTCTGTTCCGGCGGCGACCAGCGCATCCGGGGCACCGACGGCTACCGCTACGAGGATGGGGAAGGCATCGACCCTGCCCGCCTGGGGCGGCTCCACATCCTCGAGGTGCAACGCCTCATCCGCACCATGCCGAAGGTCGTGATGGCGGTCGTGCCCGGGTGGGCGGTCGGCGGCGGCCATTCGCTCCACGTCGTCTGCGACCTCACCCTCGCCTCGGAAGAGCACGCCGTGTTCAAACAGACCGATGCCGACGTCGCCAGCTTCGACGGCGGCTACGGATCGGCGCTGCTGGCCCGCCAGATCGGCCAGAAGCGGGCCCGCGAGGTCTTCTTCCTGGGCCGTGACTACTCGGCGCGGCAGGCCTACGAGATGGGCATGGTGAACGCGGTGGTGCCTCACGCCGACCTGGAGACGGTGGCGCTGCAATGGGCCGCCGAGATCACCGCCAAGAGCCCCACGGCGCAACGGATGTTGAAGTACGCCTTCAACCTCCCCGACGACGGGCTGATGGGTCAGCAGCTCTTCGCGGGGGAGGCCACTCGCCTCGCCTACGGCACCGCCGAGGCCGCCGAGGGCCGTGACGCCTTCCTGGAGAAACGCGATCCCGACTACTCGCCCTTCCCGTGGCACTTCTGATGCCGGATCGGAGCCGTCGGTGACGCTCCGGGCCTGGGTGCTGGCGGCGCGGCCCCCCACCTTGTGGGCGGCGGTGGGGCCGGTGGTGGTGGGGACGGCACTGGCGGTGCAAGACGGGGCGTTCCGGTGGGACGGCTTCCTGGTGACGCTGTTCGCGGCACTCTGTATCCAGGTGGGGGTCAACTATGCCAACGACGTCGCCGACGCCGGGCGCGGGGTCGACGACGCAGGCCGTATCGGGCCGGCCCGGGCGGTGGCGACCGGGCTGCTGACGGCGCGCCAGATGTGGACCGGGGTCGCCGTCGCCTTCGGGCTGGCGGCCGCCGCCGGCCTCTACCTCACCTGGCTGGCCGGGCCGTGGATCCTGGTGATCGGGATTGCCTCGCTGCTGGCCGCCCTCGGCTACACCAACGGCCCGGTGCCCTACGGCTACCGCGGCCTCGGCGAGCTGTTCGTGTTCGTCTTCTTCGGCCTGGTGGCGACGGTGGGGACGCGGTTCGTCTTCGATCGCACCGTCCCGCTGGCAGCCTGGTACGCCGGGGTGGTGATGGGGGCCCTCGCCACCGCCATCCTCGTCGCCAACAACGTGCGCGATCTGGACAACGACCGGCGCGCCGGGAAGCGAACCCTGGCCGTCATCCTGGGCCGGGGACCGGCCCGGGTCCTCTATGCGGTGGTGATGGCGATCCCGTTCCTGACCGTCGTGGTGGCGGTGCTCGGCGGGACTTTCCCCGGGTGGTCGTTGCTCGCCCTCGCCGCCGTCCCACTGGCGGTTCCCCTGATCCGAGTGCTGGCGACCAAGACGGAGGGCCCACCGCTCATCGGCGTGCTGCAGAGGACGGCCCGCCTCCAGATCGTGGTGGCGACCCTGCTCGCCGTTGGACTGATGCTGTAGCCGCCTAGCCGGTGCGGAGCAGACCGCGCCGTCGCAGCAGTTCGTTGACGAGAGCGGCGCCGCGCCCGGCGTCGTCGACGGTGACGACGAGATCGGGACGGTCGTCCCGCACCAGGCGCAGACCCGGCCCGCGCCGCACCACGATGGCCCGCGCCCCGGTCAGGACCCGGCCGGAGAGGATCCGGTAGCCCCATCCACCGTAGGCGAGGGGCTCGACCTGGAGCGCTTCGGCCCGTGCGATCTCCTCGAGCGGGATTTCGTGCCGCGGCCAGCCCCACCACCCGAGCCCGATCGTGACTCCCTCGGGGCCGACGGTGACCCGGACCGCCGCTACCGCCAGCAGCACGATCCCGATCGCCCCGAGGAGGAGGCCGGTCCCGCCTTGCAGCACCATGGCGGCGATGAGGCCCGCCAATCCCAGGGCGGGGACCCAGATCGAGACGCCGGCCGACATCCACACCGCCACGTCGTCGGCGTCGAGATCGATCGAGGGAAGCCGGGAGGAGTCCGCCGCCGGGAACACGTTCTTGCGTCCCCCGCCGAGCACCCAGCCGACGACGCCTCCCACCAGGCCGGCGCCGACGACCATCGCCACGCTCCCCCATCCGACGCCGCTGGCGTCGCTCCACGAGGCGGCGCCACGATTGGCGAGCATCGTCGTCACCATGACGGCGATGAGGAGACCGCCGATGAAGTAGAGCACAGCCGTCACCGGGGCCAGCAGGGTGCCACCGCGATGCGCGGCGAGCGAGACGAGCCAGATGAGGGTGAAGAGGGAGGCCGCCATCACCACGAAGCCCCAGGTCGCCAGCGAGCCGTTCGGAACGCCGCCCGCGCCCCAATGGATGGCGACGGGATCGGGCAGGTCACCTGCGAAGGGCAGCGGGATCACCACCAACGACACCAGCATCGCGGCCGGCACCACCACCGCAGTCGTCCACCAACGTGCACTCATCTCAGCTCCTCTTCGACTAGGGCGAGCACTTCGGCGGGCTTCATGCCGCTGCGCCGGCTCTGCGCGACCAGCTCGCCGACGAGGCGGATCAGGTCGCTGCGCACCGCGTCGCTGATGACCACGGCCCCCCGGCCGCGGCGCATCTCGATGGTTCCCTCGTCCCGCAGCACCGCCAGCCCACGGAGAACGGTGTGCATGTTGACGTCGAGGGCTCGTGCCAGATCGCGCGCCGGGGGAAGCCGATCCCCCCGCGTCAGTTCGCCGTCGGCGATCGCTCGCCGGACCGCGGCGGCGATCTGCGTGTAGATCGGCGCACTGCTGGTCGTGTCGAGGCGGAGCAACATTGTTCTATTGATCATAGAACAATTCTCACCCAAGGTCGAGGGGTGGCGCCCCGAGGCGGTCCGGGAGGCCCAGGAGCCGGCGGCTGGGTAACCTCGGCCGCAATGGACCATCCCAACGCAACCTTCTGCTCGTCGCTGGCGGCGAGCCTCGCCACGCTCGGCCTCCGGCACGCCTGCATCTCGCCGGGCTCGCGCAACACGCCCCTCGCCGCAGCATTCGCCGCTCATTCCGCCATCACCGACTGGTCGCTCCATGACGAGCGTTCCGCCGGATTCTTCGCCCTCGGCCTCGCCAAGACCGGAGGCATCCCCGTCGCCGTGATCTCCACCTCCGGCACCGCCGCCGCCGAGTACGGCCCGGCCGTGATCGAAGCCTCCGCCGCCGGGGTCCCGCTCCTGGTACTCACCGCCGACCGGCCCCCGGAGCTGCGCGGCGTGGGGGCTCCTCAGACCATCGACCAGATCGGGCTGTACGGGAACGCGGTGCGGTGGTTCCACGACGCCGGCGTCCCCGACGAGGCCACCGTCGCCGCCGTCCCCGGCCTCGCCGCCCACGCCTGGGCGACCGCCCTGCGGACACCTCCGGGGCCGGTGCACCTCAACCTCCCGTTCCGGGAACCCCTCGCCGACGGCCCGCCCGGCGCGATCCCGGCGGCATCCCCGACGACCATGTCCGCCGAGGCGTCGGCTCCCGGAGACGGCGACCTCGCCACCCTCGCCGGCCTCGTCTCGGGGCGACGAACCCTCCTGGTGGTGGGGCCCGCCGAGGAGGCAGGGCTGGCTGCGGCCTGTGCCGCCCTCGCCGCCGCCGGGAGCTTCCCGCTGCTGGCAGACCCGCTCTCGGGGGTACGTCATGGCCCCCACTCCCGGCGTCACGTCATCGCCCACGGCGACCTGCTGGCCGGCGCCGGCGTGCTCGACCGTCTCGCGCCGGAGGCGATCGTCCGGTTCGGTGGGCTTCCCACCTCCAAGCCGCTGTGGCAATGGATGGCGGCTCACCCGGAGGTCCCGCAGATCCTGGTGGACCGGGGACGCTGGCGCGACGCCACCGGCAGCGCCCGGGTGGTGGTGGACGCCGCGGCGGCCCCGCTGGCGTCGAGCCTCGCCGGTCTCGTCGCCCCGGCCGGCGCCGGCTGGTGGAACGCCTGGCGGGAGGCCGACGACGCCGCCGCCGCCGCCCTCGCCGCCGGGCTCGCCGAGCTGCCGTTCCCCAACGAGCCGGCGGTGGCACGTACCGTCGTCGCCACCCTGGCCGCCGGCGCCATCCTCTTCGTCGGGTCGTCGATGCCGGTGCGTGACGTCGACACCTTCGGCGGCTCCGGCGCCACGCCGCTCCGCATCCTGGGGAACCGAGGTGCCAACGGCATCGACGGCACGCTTTCCACCGCTCTCGGCGTCGCGGCCGCCGGAACCGGCCCGGTCACCGCCCTCATCGGGGACGTCGCCATCGTCCACGACCTCAACGCCCTCGCCACCACCGCCCGGCTCGGGCTCCCCCTCACCGTGGTGGCGATCCACAACGACGGCGGTGGGATCTTTCACTTCCTTCCACAACGGGACCCCGCGGTGCTGGCGCCGGAGGTGTTCGAACGGCATCTCGCCACCCCCCACGGCCTCGACCTGGTGGCGGTCGCCACCGCGACCGGCCTGGAGGCGCAGCGCATCGAGACCGCCCCGGAGTTGGACGCCGCCCTCACCGCGCCACCCTCGGGTCCGCGCCTGTTGGAGGTCCGCACCGACCGCGCCGCCAACGCCGAGCATCATCGCCACCTCCGGGAACTGGTGGCTGCCGCGCTGGCCTGATCGCGTCGGTCGATCACCACCCGAAGCGGGGGACCCCCAGACTGTCCCCACCTGGGATGCCGTAGTCGATCACCGCGAAGGCGGCGAGGATCGCCGCCAGCGGCACCGGCCGGCTCGTCGCCACCCGTCGGGTCCAGGCGGAGAACGTCGCCACCACCTCCTCGTGCTCGCGGAGCAGCCAATGATTGGGGCGGGACCAGCGGCGGGTTCCGGCCGGGTGGAGCACATAGGCGTAATCCCTGCCGTTGATGCCATACCACGCCTGCCCCTGCGTCGCGACGACATACTTGAGCCCGGCCTCGTCCAGCACCACCGGACACAGCATTCCGGCCGAGCCGAGCGCCACCAGTCTCCAGCGCCGGTCCGTCTCCGTGACGATGCGAAAGCCCCGACCGACGAAGATGCGGAACCACCCGACCCGACCCAGCTCGGCGACGACCCGATCGCCCTGCACGACGGCGAACACCGGGAAGCGGAACCGACCGACCCGGCGGATCTCGACGACGCCGCTCACCTCCGGTCCGTGACCGGAACCGGTCGGAGCGTCGGGCGGGCTGGAGGGTGAGGAAGGATTGGTCATGTCGACCCACCCACCCTACGGGACGGCGGCGGGAGCGGAAACCGCCGCGGGTCAGGTGACGGCGAGCAGGTTGAGGAGCGGCCGGAACTTGAGGCGGGTCTCGTCGAGTTCGGCATCCGGGTCGGATTCGGCGACGATCCCGGCCCCGGCGTAGAGGCGGGCGGTCGTGTCGCTCACCAGGCCACAGCGGAGGCTGAGAGCGACCTCGGCGGATCCTGCGGGGGACACCCAGCCGACCCCACCGCTGTACCAGCCGCGGTCGATCCCCTCCACCTTGTCGATGAAGGCCCGCGCCTCGGCGCGAGGCGTCCCCCCCACCGCCGGCGTCGGGTGCAGCGTCGCCAGGAGCCGGAACGGCCCCACGCCCTCCCGGAGCGTGCCGTCGATCTCGGTCGAGAGATGCTGCACGGTGGCCATGCGCCGCAGCGACGGGACCGGGGGCACCTCGAGAGACCGGCTCAGCGGGGCGAGCCTGCCGACGACGTCGTCGACGACGAAGGCGTGCTCCCCGCGGTCCTTCTCGCTGACGAGCAGCGCCTCGCCGACAGCCCGGTCGTCCGCTTCGCCCTCGCCACGACGGGCCGACCCCGCCAGCGGGTTGACCCGGACCCGGTCCCCCCGCTTGGAGAGCAGCAACTCCGGGCTGGCGCCCACGAACACCGACCCACCCACCTGGAAGCCGAACGAGTAGCACTGCGGGTGGGAGACCCGCAGGTGATGGACGAGCTCGAAGGGGTCGGTGGCGCTCTCGGAGCGCACGATCACCGACCGGCTCAACACCACCTTGCGCAGCGATCCCTCCCCGATGGCGGCGATCGCCTCGGCGACCTCCTCTCGCCAGTGCGCCGTCGAGGGATGCGATTCGACCGAGTGATCGCCGGGGTCGGGCGGCAGCGGCACGCCCCGCGGCTCGAGCCCGGCAAGGGTGGTGAGCATCACCCGGGGATCGGCACCCGCCGGCACCACCACGGTGAGGCGGGTCTCGTCCCCTCTCCGTTCCACCCCCACCTCGGGGATGGTGAGATCGGCGGCTCCGAACCCCTCCCATTCGGGTTCCCGGGGGCCGTCCGGGGAGAAGGAGAACCCGAGGAAGCAACGGACCGGCACCGCCAGGTCGGGAAGGGCGGCGAGGGAGGCATCGAGCCGCG
>CAYUDA010000012.1:13701-18224 GCA_964443425.1 uncultured Acidimicrobiaceae bacterium | reverse complement strand
GCTGCTCATGGTGGTGATGATGGGTGCCGCCGCCATGGCGGTCGACCTCGGCTGGCTCTACCTCAACAGTTTGCGGACCCAGCAGGCGGCCGACGCGGCCGCCCTCGCCGGAGTCGTGTACATGCCCGACGAGTTCCCGACCGCCTCGTCGGTGGCGATCGCCACCGCCACCACCAACGAGTACATCAACGGGGTGAACGCGGTCGTGACGCCGGCCAAGGTGCCCGGCAGCGACCATCAGCTCCGGGTCACGGTCGACAAGAACGTGCCGACGTTCTTCATGAGGGTCTTCGGCATCGACAGCGTCGACATCAGCCGGGATGCCGTGGCCGAGTACGTGCTGCCTCTTCCCCTCGGGAGCCCCGAGCCCACCTTCGGCAACGATCCACAGGCGGGGTACATGCCGAACTTCTGGGCCAACATTCACGGCTACTACACGGGCAGGGGCATGGGCGACCTTTACTCGTCGCACTGCTTGTCGTGGACCACCAACTGTGAGAACACCGCGAACGAGAACGACTCGGCACGTGAGACCGGCTACATCTATGGCGTCGAGGTGCCACCGGGCGCCACCTCGGGACCCACGGTGCTCCTGTACGACGGAGCGTTTCATCGCGGCGGAGGCGACGAGAGGCTCACCGGCGACAACGAGCAAGGCCCCGATTCCCTCCCCGGTCCGACCATTGAGTTCACCCTGTACGGTCCCGATCCGACCCCGCTCGATCTCTCCGACAACCCGGTCATCTGCCGGACCGCTTACCCGCCGGAAGCTGCCTACCCGCCGGGGACCGACCTGGAAGACATCCCTTGGCAGACCTTCTGCGCTTCGCCCAACTACGGCCCCGGCGTCTACCCACTCCAGGTTCGCGTCCTCCACCCGTCGGGCAACGAGCGAGGGCTGAATCGGTTCTCGATGAAGGCCTACACGTCGGGCGAGCAGCCCCGGGTCTACGGCTTGGGCGACATGTCGATCTACGCCAACGTCAATGCCGGCCTGACCAAGTTCCATCTCGCGGAGGTGGAGGAGATCCATGCGGGGAAGAAGCTGGTCATCAGCCTGTGGGACCCCGGTGACGCAACCGGCACCAACTACATCGACGTCATCAACTCGCACGGGAACGTGGCTTCGAGCTGCGAGGTGGTCGTCACCGGCAGCGGCTCCGGGTACAGCGGCACCTACACGCCGTGTTCGATCAACACGACTGGCTACCGTTTCGACAACAACCAGCTGACGATTTCGATCGACCTCGCCGGGTACACCTGCGGCGCCGATTGCTGGTGGTGGCTGTACTACCACTTCCAGGGTCAGGCCACCGACACCACCACTTGGGCCGTGCACATCGACGGCAACCCGGTGCGGCTCGTCAGCTAGCGGGCGACACCCTTCGGTTCCCCCCTTCGTGGGTCCCCGCCGTCGCGTGCGCTGGCTACCCTCGGGGCGATGCCGACGCTCGCTCTCCTCGACGGCCACAGCCTCGCCTACCGGGCCTTCTACGCCCTGCCGGCCGATCTCGCCACCAGCTCGGGGCAGGTGACCAACGCCGTCTTCGGCTTCACCTCGATGCTCATCAAACTGCTCGGCGACGAGCACCCCGACGCGCTCGCCGTCGCCTGGGACCTCAAGGGACCGACGTTTCGCAAGGAGCGCTATCCCGAGTACAAGGCGCAACGGGACGCCCCGCCGGATCTGTTCGCCGGCCAGCTTCCCCTCATCGACGAAGTGCTCGAGGCGCTCGAGATTCCCCAGCTCAGCCAGCCGGGGTACGAGGCCGACGACGTGATCGCCACCCTGGCAACCCGGGCGGCGGCACAGGGATGGCGGGTGCTGGTCGTCACCGGAGACCGGGATGCTTTCCAGCTCGTCGACGACCACGTCGCGGTGCTCTACACCCGCCGTGGCATCTCCGACACCGTGGCCGCCACCGCGACGTGGATCCAGGACCGCTACGGCATCGGCCCCGAGCAGTACCGCGACTACGCCGCCCTCAGGGGCGACACCTCCGACAACCTGCCCGGGGTGCCCGGCGTCGGCGAGAAGACCGCGGCCAAGCTCATCGCCGGTTATGGCTCGCTCGACGGGGTCTACGAGCACCTCGACGAACAGACTCCGAGATTGCGTGAGAACCTCGCCACACACCGCGACCAGGCGTTCCTCAACCGGGAACTGATCGGACTGGTGCGTGACCTCCCGGTGACCGACGCCTCCGGGGACCAGGTCACGATCGGCGACCTCGTCGTGCGGGAGTGGGACCGCGACGCGGTGCGGCAGGTCTTCGACGCGCTCGCCTTCCGCACCCTGTGGGACCGGCTGGTGGAGGTCGGCGGCCAAGCGGAAGCGGAGGCGATCACGCCGGACGTGGAGGTGCGCACCGCCACCGGCGCCGCCGGGATTCCGGTGGGGGAGGCACCCCTCGCGCTGGAGCCGGTGTTCGACGGCGGAGATCTCGCCGGCGTGATGATCGCCGCCGGCGACGACGGGGTCTTCCTGCCGGAACGGCACCTCGACCAGTTGGGGGCGGCGGGGGAGCGCGGCATCGTGGGCCACGATGTCAAGCCGCTGCTGCGGCTTCTGTTGGAGCGCGATCTTCCCCTTCCCGACGTGCGGTTCGACACCGCCCTCGCCAGCTACGTCATCAACCCGGCGCAGCGCACCCCCGACCTCGACGAGCTCGCCTACCGCGAACTGGGGATCGTCGTGACCCCCGCCTCCGACCCCGACGGCGGCGATGCGCAACGGAGCTTCGATCTCGAGGGACCCGGCGGCCCCGATCTGGAGGCGGCGGCCCGACGAGCGGTTGCCGCGGCGCGGCTGGTGGAACCGCTCCACGCCCAGCTCGAGGCCCGCGGCAGCCTCCCGCTCTACCAGGAGATCGAGCTGCCGCTCGTGCCGATCCTGGCACGGATGGAGGCCGCCGGTGTCGCCGTCGACCGAGCCTTCCTCGAAACGCTCGGCGACGACCTCCGTCGCCGCCTCGGTGCGCTGGAGAGCGCCATCCACGAGGCGGCCGGAGGGGTGTTCAACATCAACTCGACCCTGCAGTTGCGCGAGGTCCTCTATGACCGGCTCGGGCTGCCCGTGCTCAAGAAGACGCCCAAGGGGGTGCCATCGACCGATGCCTCGGTGCTGGCCAAGCTCGACCACCCGCTCGTTGCCGACCTGCTGGCGTACCGCGAGCTGGAGAAACTGCGCTCCACCTACGTCGACGCTCTCGTGCCCCTCATCGACCCCGACGGCCGGGTACGGGGGCGCTTCAACCAGATGGCGGCCGCCACCGGCCGGCTCTCCCAGGAGGAGCCCAACCTGCAGAACATCCCGGTGCGCTCCGAGGAGGGCCGGGCGATCCGCCGCGCCTTCGTCGCCGCCGAGGGGGAGCGGTTCCTGGTCGCCGACTACAGCCAGATCGAGCTGCGGATCCTCGCCCACCTCTCCGGGGACGCCGGGTTGGTCGACGCTTTCGCCCACGACCTCGACATCCACGCCGCCACCGCAGCCCGGGTAGCGGGCGTGCCGCTCGACCAGGTCACTCCCGAGCAGCGGAGACGGGCCAAGATGGTCAACTTCGGGTTGCTCTACGGGATGGAGGCGTTCGGTCTGGCACAGCGCCTCGACATCACCCGCGACGAGGCCCAATTCCAGATGGACGCCTACTTCGCCCAATTCCCCGAGGTGCAGGCGTTCATGCGCGGCATCGTGGACCAGGCACGCCTCGACGGGTACACCACCACCCTGCTGGGTCGGCGTCGCTACCTGCCGGAGCTGGTGAGCGGCAACTTCCGCGATCGCCAGGCCGGGGAGCGCATGGCCCTCAACGCCCCCATCCAGGGCTCGGCGGCCGACATCATCAAGAAGGCGATGATCGACCTCGACCGCGAGCTGCGCCGCTCCGGGTCGCAGGCGGAGCTGCTGCTCCAGATCCACGACGAGCTGGTACTGGAGGTACCGGAGGGGGAGCTGGAGGCCGTCACCGACCTCACCCGCCGCATCATGGAGGGCATCGTCTCCCTGCGGGTGCCGCTCCGGGTCGACACCGCCACCGGTCGCACCCTGGCGGACTGCAAGTCCTGACGGCGGCTCAGCCGGAACGCACGAAGAGTGCGGTCGCTCCTTCGACGACGGCGCGTTCCCACCGATCGCTTGCCGCCAGGGCCGCTGCCAGCGGCCGGTCGGCGTGCAGTAGCACGCAGTCGGCGCCGAAGCGATCGACCTCGTCGGGCGACGTCCCGTCCAAGATCGCCTCCTGGTGCTGCAGGCGCTCCGGTCCGTAGAGATCGTTGCGCCCGTCCTGGGAGACGAGGACCTCGGGCCAGCGGCGGTCGATGACGAAACCGCCGAGCTCGTATTCGTTGAGGAGGCGGCAGCCGGCCGGAATGGCGTCGGTTGCCAGGACCGGAACGTCGTCGCCGGCCCGACCGGAGTGGGCGAGGGAGGGGAGGAGCGGCACCGCGACGACGACCCAGGCGACGAGGAGACCGACCAGCACGGCACCCCGCCGCGCCCCGAACCAGCGTCGCAGGCGGGGAAG
>CAYUDA010000012.1:0-13601 GCA_964443425.1 uncultured Acidimicrobiaceae bacterium | reverse complement strand
GTCGGGAGCAGCACGGCGCGGTGAGCCACCGCGGTGCCGAAGGCCATCAGAAGGACGACGGCGACACCCACCGAGAACGAGGCGTGAAGGTTCGCCCACAGCACCAGCAGCGCGGCGAGGCCGAAGAGGGCGCGGCGGGAGCCGGTGAGGGCGGCGTCGGCCAGCAGGATCACGAAGGGGAACAGGGCGAGACCGGCGAGCAGCGGGCGCAGCAGGACGAACGGGGTCATCAATGCCATGGCGAGCGAGGTCACGGTGGCGGCGGGCCAGGAGCGGGCGCCCCAACGGCGGGCGAGCAGGTAGGTGCCGGTGCCTGCGGCGGCGATCGCCAGGATCGTGAACCCGGTGAGCAGCGCCACGCCTCCGAGGCGGCGCGCCAGCGCGAATCCCACGTCCCCGAGCCAGGCGTTGAGCTGCCAGTGGGCGCCGGCCGCGGTCCACGAGAAGGGGTCGGTGGTCGGCAGGCCGTGATCGAGGATGAGGTCGCCGCTGCGGAGGTGCCACCAGACATCACCGGCGCCGACCGGCCCGACGTTCCACAATGTGACCAGCGCGAGGGCGAATCCCAAAAACACGAGATGCCCACGGGTCCGCAGGGTGGCCGGGCTCATGGTGTTGTGGCGTCCGGTGCCGCCGCGGCGTCGACACGGGTGAGGGCTGCAACGCCCGGGCGCGCCTGGTCGAGTCCTCCCAGCCAGAGTCCGAGCACCACGAGGCCTGCCGGGTACCAGTAGAGGGTGACGTCGAAGAGGATGAACCCGAGCACCGAGCCGAAGAGGGCGACGGCGAGCGGCCCGGAGCGGAAGGCGGCGATGCCCAGCAGGACCATGGCCACCATTGCCATCACCCCGACCGCGATGCCTTCCTCGGCGCCGATCAGGAGCGGGATGTTGTGCACCGGGAGGCGGAAATCGGGGTCGGTACCGTGCTCGATCACGTAGCGCCACGGACCGACCCCGACCACCGGATGGTCCTCCATCACGTGGATCGACCGTTCGATCAACTCGACCCGGAGGGTGGTGGCGGCGTTGAGGTCGGTGGTGGCCGTGTCGTCGACCCGCTCCAGCCAGGCAGGGAGGAAGAGTGCGGTCGGCACCGCCATGCCGAGCACGATCGCTACCAGGGGTCGGCGCAGGCGGCGGTCCCGGCGTGCCGCCACCAGCCAGGCGGGCCCTGCCACCGCCAGCCCGGCCACGGTGGCCCGGGAGAAGCTGAGACCTGGCGGCAGCGCCGCCAGGGCGAGGACGAGGCACCACCAGCGTGACCGTGCCCGGCGGATGGTGAGCATCCCGATGGAGATCGCCACCAGGCTGTAGGTAGTGAGCATGTAGGGATGCGATGCCAGGCCGGGGGCTCGCACCGTGTTGCCGATCTGCTCGTAGACGTCGGGAGACCCGGGGATCCAGTGTGCCCCGCCGAACAGCGACTGGGTGAGGGCGGCGCTGCCGGTGAGGGCGGCGCCGATCAGGACGGGAGCCCCGACCCAGCGCCACAGCGAATCACGGTCGAGCGAGGCCACCGAGGCGGCAACGACGACGGTGCCGACCAGCCGAAACAGCAACGCCACCCCCCGCCACGAGGGTCCGAACCCGAGTGTCGCCGCGGTGGTGGCGAGCAGCCCCAGCGCCGTCGCCACCCCGAGCCGGGGGTGGACGGCGCGCAGCCGGACCCACAGGAAGGGTACGGAGATGGCGACCAACACCAGGAGGGGGATGTCGAAGAGGTCGATGGTGACGAGCCGGCTGAAGCCGGGCGCAGTTCCGGGGTAGTCGACCACCAGGATGGGGAACTCGATCGCGGCGAGGAGGATGGTGGCGGCGAGTATGAAGCCACGGACCTGGTCGTCGGTCGGCCGTGTTCGCCCCGCGGTGCCTGCCCTCACTCTCGCCATGGTCGAAGGGCTCCTCTCGGATGGATCCGCCTGAGGATATCGGGCCGGACGGGCCGGTCCTGAACACGATCGCCATGGCCGCCGTCGCGACGACTGCTGCCTCCGTCGCCGACCGGCTCCGGGCCTTGTGTTGCGGCCGTTCCGCGGCCTTCTGCGGCGGAGCGAAACCTGTTACGCTTACGTGGCTCCCGACTGGTCGAGCGCGCTCGGGGGCCAATCATGTACCCAAGGAGATGATGTTCCCGCATGGCCGATGAGAAAGAGACGGAGCTCGTTCCCGGTGACGTAGCTTCCGCGGACCCCACGTCCGCCGCCGAGACCGACGCCACGGCCGTCCCGGAGGGTGACACGGCAGCCGAGGTCGTGGAGTCCGCTCCCGAGTCCGTGGAGGGCACTTCCGAGGTCGTGGAGGCCGAAGGCGGGGTGGCGGAGGCCGCTTCCGAGGCTGTGGAGTCCGATTCCGAGTCCGTGGAGTCCGCTTCCGGGGCCACAGAGTCCGCTTCCGAGGCCGCCAGCGTTGCGGCCGAAGATTCCGGTCCCACCGTGGGAGAGATGCCGGCCATCACCGCGCCGAGGGACATCGGCGACGTTGCCGACGACCTCAGTGCCGACGACTTCGCCGCCGCGGTGGAGCGCACCGTCTTCGAATTCAAGGAGGGCGACATCGTCGCCGGAACCGTGGTACGGGTTGATCCCGACGAGGTACTGGTTGACATCGGCTACAAGTCCGAGGGGGTCATCCCCTCCAACGAGCTTTCGATCCGCAACGCCGCGAGCCCCGAGGACGTGGTCAGCGTCGGCGAGGAGATCGAAGCCCTCGTGCTGCAGAAGGAGGACGAGTCGGGCAGGCTCGTGCTCTCCAAGAAGCGGGCCCAGTACGAGCGGGCCTGGGGACGCATCGAGCGGGTGATGAAGGAATCGGGCACGGTGCAGGGCCCCGTCATCGAGGTCGTCAAGGGCGGCCTCATCGTCGACATCGGCCTCCGCGGGTTCCTGCCGGCGTCGCTGGTCGACCTGCGCCGGGTTCGCGACCTCCATCCGTTCGTGGGCGAAGTCATCGAGGCGAAGGTGATCGAACTCGACAAGAACCGCAACAACGTCGTCCTGTCGCGCCGCGCCTACCTGGAAGAGGCGCAGGCCGAGCAGCGCCAGGCGTTCCTCGGCGATCTGCAGCCCGGTGACATCAAAGATGGCACGGTCTCGTCGGTGGTGAACTTCGGGGCCTTCGTCGATCTCGGCGGCATGGACGGCCTCGTCCACGTCTCCGAGCTGTCCTGGCAGCACGTCAGCCATCCCGGAGAGGTGGTGAGCGTCGGCGACAACGTGAAGGTGAAGGTGCTCGAAGTGGATCGCGACCGGGAGCGCATCTCACTTTCGATCCGCCAGACGAGGGAGGATCCCTGGGAGGAGTTCGCTCGCTCGATCGAAACCAGCGCGATTATCGACGGTGTCGTCACCAAGACTGTTCCTTTTGGAGCCTTCGTCTCGGTGGGCGAGGGCGTCGAGGGGCTGGTCCACGTTTCGGAGATCGCTCTCCATCACGTCGAGAGTCCGGAGTTGGAGCTTTCCATCGGTCAGCAAGTCCGGGTAAAGGTCACCGAGGTCGATGCCGACAGACGTCGGGTGAGCCTGTCAATCAAGCAGGCACTTCCCGAGTGGGAGGAACGCTCGACTTGGAGCGACAAGCAAACCCAGAGCCGGCCGAAGCGCAGGGAGTTTCAGCGTGAAGAGGAAGCTTCCAGCGAACCGGCCTTCAGCGCCGATGCTTCCCTGGAGGCCATTCTCCAGGAACTCAAAGAGAAGGGCATCGGCCGCAGCTGAGCCCCGAGTGCTTGACTTCGGGTCCCTGTCTGCGAGGCTTGCTGGGATCTCTGGGGGACATTCGCCTCTGAGTCGTGCGGTGCGTGAATCTGTGACTGGAAGGGCCAACTGACATGGGCAAACGAACTCTCGTGCTTGTCGTCGCGCTGGGACTCGCCGCCGTCTCCGCGTTCGCGGTGTGGCGCTACCTCAGCACCGTCGAGAGCGACGTGCGCGCCAACATCCAGGAAGTACGGGTGTGGCGCGCCACCCAGCTGATCGAGACCGGGACCGAGGGCTCCGCTGCCCGCGACGTCATCAGGGAGTCGAGTGAGCTGGCCGAGGCAGTGGTCTTCGACGGGTCGACCATCCTGTGTGCCGGCCCGGTCGAGCGGGCGAACAATGACGTCGATCCCGCCGTCTGCGACCCGAACCCGCGGGACCTCGATGCGCTGCTCGACGGCTCAGTGGCGGCCGGCCCCATCAGCGCCGGTCAGGTGATCACCTCCGACATGTTCGTCACCCCCGCCGAGCTGAACTCGATCAGCCTCTCCGAGTCGATCGCGGAGCGCAAGGTCGCCATTGCGATCCGCCCCGAAGACGTGGCCGCAGCTGGCGGCTTCGTCCGCCCCGGTGACCGGGTCAACCTGCTCGCCTCGGCCAACATCGACCTCGGATCATCGATCGCCCTCCTCAAGGATCCGGAGCTGCGCGGTCTCCTCATCGAGGCGGCCACCACCGCCCAGCAGACGACGACGACCGCCGCTGACGGCACCGCCACGGACACCACCGAGGATCCGATCACCCGGTTGGCGGAAAGCTTCCCGGCTCAGATCAAGTTCACCCAGACCATCCTCCAGGACCTCGAGGTCCTCGCGGTCGGTGCCGACACCCGTCCCAGCCCTCTGGGGACCGGCCTGGAGCCGCAGGGCAGCCAGGTGGTTGTGCTCGAGGTGACCCCCGAGCAGGCAGAGAAGATCGAGTACGCCCGCCAGTACACGTCGATCGCACTCTCGTTGCTCCCGTCCGAGGTGCCGTACGAAGAGTTCGAAGCACGTGGCATCCTGGTGGACGACATCTTCACGTTGATCGACCGGATCAAGGAGCAATTCGAGCAGGCGGGAGTCGTCCTTGGCGACAGCAACGGATAGCACCTACTCCATCCTTCTCGTCGATGCCGATGAAGGCTTCGTCGAAGAGGCGCGCGCTCTCTTCGAAGGGAACAAGGTCTACACGGCGCGGAACATCTCCGACGCCCAACGGCGCCTCGTCGAGGAGGGCATCGACATCGCCCTGGTCGGTCCCTCCTTCGCCCACGAGGCGGGGGTGGCAGAGTCGACGCTGCTCTTCGACGTCCAGCCGGAGCTCCCGCTCGTCCTGGTGACCGAGGCGGTCAGTACCGACGTGCTGCGGGCCGCGCTGCGGGCCGGCATCAAGGACGTCGTCGAGGCGCCACTCACCGCCAAGAAGATCGAGGACGCCCTCGGGTTGGTGGAGCTCATCCACAGGCGGGAGGACAAGGACTCCCATCGGCGTACCAGGATCGGCAAGGTGGTCACCATCATGTCGCCGAAGGGTGGCGCCGGGAAGACGATGACCACCACCAACGTGGCGTTGACTCTCGCCGCCTGGGGCGATCCCGAGCGCGTGGTCATCCTCGACGCCGACCTGCAGTTCGGTGACGTCTGCATCTGCCTTCAGATCGACCCGAGGCACACCATCGTCGACGTCGCCCGCGACATCGACAAGCTGGACGAGGAACTACTCGAGAGCCTCCTCGCCCGTCATACCAGCGGGGTCCGGGTGCTCTCGGCGCCGCTGGAACCCTCGCTGGCCGACGAGGTGTCGACCCAGGTCGTGGTCAAGACGATCGGCATGCTGAAACGGATGTTCGACTTCATCGTCATCGACACCGCCCCGTTCCTCGACGAGCCGGTGCTCTCCATCCTGGAGCGCTCCGACGTCGTGCTACTGGTGGTGGACATGGATCTACCGAGCGTCAAGAACGCCAAGCTGGCGCTCGACACCTTGCGGCTGATCAAGTTCCCCTTCGAGAAGATCAAACTGGTCCTCAACCGGGTCAACTCCAAGGCCCGTCTCGACGTCGACGAGCTGGAACGGTCACTCGGACTGGAGATCCAGGCGGCGATCTCGTCGGACAAACTGGTGCCGCGGGCCGTCAACGAAGGTGAGCCGGTCGTCTCGCTCTACCCACGATCTCGCGTGGCCCGCGACCTGCGAGGCGTCGCCCAACTCGTGATCGACGAGGAGCTGTCAGAACCCACTGAAGACGACGGCAGGGGACGCCGATGGTTCAGGTGATCAGCGTGCCCGTCTCGCACGAAGGGGAAGCATCATGAGTCTGGCCGATCGGGTCAAGGCAGCCAAGGCCGCCGAGGTCACCCTGGACGGCCACCGCGAGGAGATGCGCCAGGATCTCCGCCGCAAGCTCCACTACAAGGTGGTCGAGGGACTCGGACCCGTTCTCTACGACCGTCAGATGAGCGACGCCGAGCTGAAGCTCCGGGTCATGGAGATGCTGGAGTGGGCTCTCGACCAGGAGGAGTCGGTTCCCCTCGCCCGGGCCGACCGCCTGCAACTCCTCCAGGAGATCGCCGACGACGTTCTCGGCTACGGGCCGATCGATCCCTTCCTCAACGATCCGGACGTGACCGAGGTCATGGTCAACGGTCCGCACCAGGTGTGGGTTGAGAGGGGCGGCCGCCTCGCCCTCACCGAAGTCCGTTTCGTCGACGCCACCCACCTCGAGCGCATCATCGAGAAGATCGTGGGCCAGGTGGGGCGGCGCATCGACGAGTCCACCCCGATGGTGGATGCTCGCCTTCCCGACGGATCCCGTGTCAACGCCGTGATCCACCCACTCGCCATCGGCGGGCCCTTCCTCACCATCCGGAAGTTTGCGGTCGATCCTTTCACTGCCGACGACCTCGTCGGCCTCGGCACCTTCACCGAGAAGGTCGCCGGGTTCCTGCGCCGCTGCGTCCACGGCCGTCTCAACGTCATCATCAGCGGCTCGACCGGCTCCGGGAAGACGACGCTGCTCAACGTGATGTCGAGCTTCATCCCCGACAGCGACCGCATCCTCACGATCGAGGATGCCGCCGAACTCCGCCTCAACCAGCTTCACGTGCTCGGGCTGGAGTCCCGTCCCCCCAACCTCGAGGGCAAGGGCGAGGTCACGATTCGGGACCTGGTGCGAAACTCTCTGCGCATGCGCCCCGACCGCATCGTGGTTGGTGAGGCCCGTGGTGGTGAGGCCCTCGACATGCTGCAGGCCATGAACACCGGTCATGACGGGTCGCTGACGACGATCCACTCCAACGCTCCCCGCGACACCCTGTCCCGTATCGAAACCATGGTGCTGATGGCAGGCATGGATCTCCCCATCCGGGCCATCCGGGAGCAGGTCGCCTCGGCCGTCGACCTCATCGTGCACCTCCACCGTCTGCGGGACGGCTCCCGCCGTGTCACCCAGATCACCGAGGTGGTCGGGATGGAGGGGGACGTGATCACGACCCAGGACCTGTTCAATTTCGACTTCGGCATGGGCATCGATGACGCCGGGAAGTACATGGGGCGTCTCAAGGCGACCGGGATTCGCCCCTCGTTCAGCGAGCATCTGGAGCAGTACGGGATCAACCTCCCGGCGGAGCTGTTCGAGCCTGAGCCCCTCGCGGGACGGTGATCATGGTGGATGCTGGGTTCATCCTGGGGGCGACGTTGACGCTCAGTCTCGAGACGCTGATCCTGTTGGGAGCCCTCGGCGGTGGGGTGGCGTTCTTCCTTCTCGTCCTGGTCCTCTTCGGCCCCAACGCGGCGGTGGAACGGGACCTGAGCGGGCGGCTCGGCCGCTACAGCGCCCAGAGCGAACAGGGTGGACGGCTTTCCCGGCTGCCGTTCCTGCGCCGGTTCGTGGCGGGGGCCGAGGACGTGGCCCGCCGCCGCGGCCTGCTCGACGTGCTCGATACCGCCCTGGCGCAGGCCAACATCCCGCTGCGCCCGGGTGAGGCGATCGCCGCCATGCTGGGTCTCTCGGTCGTTTTCGGGGTGCTGGTGGGGATCTGGACGCAGAGCCTGCTCGGCGCCCTCATCGGCGCCGCCCTCAGCCTGGCGGTCGGCGCCATGTTGGTGCAGACGATCGCGGGGCGGGAGCGCAAGAAGTTCGAGACGCAACTCCCCGACACCCTCAACCTCATCTCCACCTCGTTGCGCGCCGGCTACTCGCTGCTGCAGGCGGTCGAGGCGGTTGGGGCGGAGGCGCCGCAGCCGACGGCCCGCGAGTTCGGGCGGGCCATGTCGGAGACCCGCTTGGGCCGGTCCCCGGTGGATGCCCTCAAGGACGTCGCCGATCGCATGCAGTCGGTCGACTTCGACTGGGCCGTGCTCGCCATCAGCATCCAGCGTGAGGTCGGCGGAAACCTGGCGGAGGTGCTCCAGACTGCGGCGGAGACGATGATGCAGCGCAACCGGCTCCGGCGCGAGATGCACGCTCTCACCGCCGAGGGCAGGATCTCGGCCCTGGTGCTCGGCGGTCTCCCCTTCTTCATCTTCGCGTTCCTGTTCGTCACCCGCCGCGAGTACATCCAGCCGATGCTGGAGTCGACGGTGGGTCTGATGGTCCTCATCGGCTCGATCGCCTGGGTGCTCGTCGGCATCTACTGGCTGGTCCGCATCGTGAAGGTGGATGTCTGATGGACGAGATGACCTTCGCTGCTATCGCCGTCGGCGTCGCGATGTTCGCCGCGGTGCTGTACGCCGGCAACGGCGTGATCCGGGCTCGTGCCAGCGCCTCCCGCCGCCTCATCGGCCTCCAGAGCCGGTCCGAGGTGCTCGAGGCGGGTTTCGCCGAGCGGGCGGTCGCCCCGGCCGTCGAGAAGTTCGGCCATCTCTTCATGCGCTTCACCCCCCAGGGATGGGCGGAACGGGCCAATCACCGTCTGGTGGTGGCCGGGTGGTACCCGCGGGTCGACGCCAACTCGTGGGCGGCGGCCCGGGTGCTGAGCGCGGCGGCGGGCGTGGTGCTCGCCTTGGTATCGCAGAGCTTCGTCAACGGGGGGATGACGCGGCTCCTCGTCTTCGGGCTGATGCTGGCCGTCGGCTTCCTCGGGCCGGATGCCGTCCTCAGCCACCGCATCGACGACCGCCGCGCCGCCATCGAGCGGGACCTTCCCGACGTCATCGACCTGCTGGTGATCAGCGTCGAGGCAGGCCTCGGCTTCGAGGGCGCGCTGGGGCGGGTGGTGCAGAACGTCCCGGGGGAGTTGAGCGACGAGTTCTCCCGCATGCTGCAGGAGACCCGGGTCGGGGTGAGCCGTCACGAGGCCATGAGGTCGCTCGCCAACCGCACCGACGTCGAGGACCTCAACTCCTTCATCATGGCGATGAACCAGGCGGACGCCTTCGGCGTCTCGATCTCCCGCATGCTGCGGGTCCAGGCGGACGAGATGCGGGTGCGGCGCCGTCAGCGGGCCCAGGAACGGGCCTTCGCCGCTCCGGTGAAGATGGTCTTCCCTCTGGTGCTCTGCATCTTCCCGTCGCTCTTCGTGGTGCTGCTGGGCCCGGCGGTGATACAGATCGCCCACAACCTGGACCTCTGACGGCCGCGGGTCGCTGCGCGTGAGCACGCCGCTCCTCCGAAGACTCTCGGTGCGGCACCTGTGGATGCTCCCAGCCTTCGCCGCCCTGGCGTGGGCCGCGACCCTTCCCCTCGACGACAACTCGTTCCTGTGGCATGTCCGGGCCGGCACCGTCCAGCTCGATGCCGGGGAGGTGCTGCGCCATGACCCCTTCTCGTTCACCGCGGCCGGCGCCCCTTGGCGTACCCAGTCGTGGCTGGCTGAGCTCGGCTACGGATGGCTGGAGAAGGTGACCGGAGGGATCGGCTGGGTTCCGCTCATGACCTTCCTCGCCGCGGCCGCGATGCTGGTGTGCGCCGCGGTGGCGATCTACAGCCGGACCCGAGTGGCGCTCGCCACAGGGGTGGCGGTGCTGATCGTGGCGTGGCAGGCGGCGCCGTTCCTCAATCCCCGCCCGGTGCTCTTCAGCTACCTGCTGCTCGCGGCGCTGGTGGCGGTCGTGGTGCGCCACCGGCCGCCGCTGTGGGTCGTACCGCTCCTCATCTGGTGCTGGGCCGCGCTCCACGGGTCGTTCGTCCTCGGGATCGGCCTCGTCGGCCTCGACGCCATCCGGCGTCGCTCCCGACGTGAGTTGATCGCCACGCTGCTCTCGGTGGTGGCAGCGTCCCTCACCGCTCATGGGCTTGCGGTGTGGGAGACGCTGTGGCGTTTCTTCCAGAGCCGGGGAGCCCTCGACCTCATCTCGGAATGGGCGCCTCCGGATTTCTCCAACCCGTTCCTGGTGCCGTTCGTGCTGGCCATCGTCGGGGTCCTGGTGGCGGCGACCGCCGGCCGGGTGACCCGGCGTGATCTCATCGTGCTCGTGCCCTTCCTCGGCTTCGGGCTCCTGGTGGAACGCAACGTGTTCCCGGCGCTGCTGGTGCTGGCGCCGTGGGCCGCGACCGCCTTGCCGCTCCGGGCGCAGGCGCGGGACCGGCGGGGAGAATCCGCCCTCCTCAACGGGGCCGTGGTGGCGGTGCTCGTCGCCTTCGCGGTGGTCGGGCTGGCACGCCCTCAGCACCTGAGCGAGGAGCGGTTCCCGCTCGGCGGGGCCCTCGAGGCGGTCGGGCCGGGTCCGCTCTTCCACGACGCCGCAGTCGGCGGCTACCTCATCTATGCCGCCTGGCCGGCGCGGCTGGTGTACATCGACGACCGGGCCGAGCTGTACGGGGAAGAGGGGTTCCGCCAGTTCACGGAACTACGGGCCGGCACCGACGCCGTCGAGACCCTGGCCGACCTCGGGATCGGCCAGGCGTTGGTGTCTCCCGATCTCCCCCTGGTCGAGGTGCTCGAGATGAGCGGTTGGGTGGAGCGGTACCGTGACGACCACTTCGTGGTGCTCGGCTCCCGGTAGCCGGGCTGCCACCGGGCACGAAACGATCAACCGCTCGGCGGGGCCGAACGGTCGACGACACGCGAATGGGGGACACCGCGTGGTGTCCCCCAGACGTCTCGGTGAAGAGCTTCTACAGGTTCTGCTGAACGTTGTCGAAGTTCGACGACACCTTCTCGCCCAGCACCGTGATCGCGATGATGGCCACGACCGCGATCAGGGCGACGAGCAAGGCGTACTCGACGAGGCTGGCGCCCTCTTCCGATCTGATCCGGCTCTCGACGGCCGTCCACAGACGAAGCATGTCTCTGTCCTCCTTGGCAGGGTGATCCACTACCCAATGTAGGGGACCGGGGCGGGCGTAGCCATAGGGCGGCCGACCCATTTGGCACGGGCTGGGATGTCAGTCGCGATGGAGCCCGAGCCTGATCGCCTCCACCGCCGCCTGGGCCCGATCGGTGATCGCCAGCTTCTCGTAGATCGAGGCGAGGTGGTTCTTGACCGTCTTGTGGGAGATGAAGAGGCGATCGGCCAGGTCCTCGGTGCTGCTCACGCCGGAGGCGAGAAGCTTGAGCAGCTCCCGTTCCCTGGCGGTGAGCGCTGCCGCCCCCTCGTCGAGGACGGGTTGGCGATGCCGGTCGAGAATGGTGTCCAGCTCGGCGGGGTCGAGCAGGGTCTCCCCGGCGGCGACGGCCCGGATGGCGGCGGCCAGATCGGGCAGGGGCGCCGACTTGGAGAGGAACCCGGCAGCCCCGGCGGCTTCCGCCTTGTGACGCTGGTCCTCGTCGGTGTGCATGGTCACCACGATGGCGGGGGGCGCACCCTCCAGCCGGCGGAGGGCGGCGATGCCGGAGAGGCGGGGCATCTCGATGTCGACCAGGATGACGTCCGGCGTCACCCGATCAAGGGTTGCGATCAGCTCCTCGCCGTCGGCGGCGGTCCCGATGACGTGGAGGTCGGGCAGGCTGTCGAGCGCCTGGGCGAGTCCCTCCAGGAGCAGGGTGTGGTCGTCGGCGATGACGAGGTTGATCTGCACTACTCGTCCCCTTCCCATTCGATGATGATGCGGCACCCCCGGCCCGGGGCGGCATCGACGGTCAACGTGGCCCCGATCTCGGCGGCGCGTTCCTTCATTCCGACGAGGCCGAAGTGGCCCTTCGGCTGGAGAGCGGGATCGAATCCGATGCCGTCGTCGCTGACGACGATCCGGCCGCGGTCGCGGTCGCTGGAGCCCTCGATGCGGATCGTGGTGGCGGCGGCGTGGTCGACCGCGTTGCGGACCGCTTCGGTGAGGATCGAGGTCAGCTCCACGGTCACCACAGGTCGGGGTGGGCGGCGCTCGTTGATGTCGATGATGATGGCGGGGGCATCGGGGCCCAGGTCGGCGGCGATGCGGTGCGCCTGCTCCACCACCGAGGGGACGTCGTCGTGACGGAGGTCGGCGACGGTGTGGCGCACGTCTTCCACCAGGGTCGTGATCGAGCGCCGCATCCCCTCCAGGTACCGGATCAGGTCGGGATCGTCGGTGGCGGTGTGGATCGTCATGTCCATGCGGAGGCCGAGCGAGGCGAGGGCCGGCCCGATCTCGTCGTGGAGTTCCCGCGCCAGGCGGGTCCGCTCCTGGTGCACCGCCCGGTGGGCGATCCCCTGCAGCAGCAGGATGTTGTCGAAGGCGAGCGCGACGGGACGGAGCGCCTCGTCGATGAGGGGGGCGGAGTGCTCCAGCTCGTTGTCGGGTACCGCCCACAGCTCGAGGCGGCCCAGGCTGCGGTCCCGGACCCGCATCGGGAACACCGTCGGCACCTCGTCGAGGACCACCTCGCCGCGCCGGGCGACGACGACCGGGTCGCCCGCGTCGCCGGTGAGTACCACGTTGCCGGCCCGGAACGGCACGATCCGAGCGAGGTCGCGCAGGGCGGCGCCTCCTACGGTGACCGGGTTGAGCTCGTCGGCGTTGGCCAGCTCCGAGAGGCTGGTGAGCAGGTGGTGGGCCGCTTCGAGGCGCTCCATGCGCAGAGCAGTGAGTTCGGAGGCCTCCGCCAGAGCGTCGCTGCGGGCCCGCTCCTCGATGAGGATGCGCCGCGCCTGCGACAGGGTGATGGCGATGAGGACGTAGAGGAACATCGCCTGGGCGACCTGGCCCTGCAGCACCTCCTGGTCGAGGGTGGCGACCACCACCGCCAAGCCGGCGGCGGAGAGCACGGCGGTCTCCAGCCCGATACGGAATCCGAGGAAGGCCGCGGCGAAAAAGGCAGGCACCGCCAGGAACAGCACGAAGGGGGAATCGATGCCGCCGGTGAGCGCCACCGACACCAGGGAGGCGATGACGCCGATGACCGCCAGCAGCTCTCCGATCAGCTCGGCGTCGCGGATCGAACGGGGGATCACCTGCATCGCCACCACGTAGGCCCCGGCGACGACGCTGGCTGCGGCCACGTCTTGTGTCATGCCCTCGCCGGCGGCGGAGAAGATCACCGCGAGGGTGAGACCCGACCAGTGGACCGCGGTGAGGGTCCAGTCGAGACGCAGTTCCCAGGTGGCGCGGGTGGGCAGCATCGGGCACAAGGGTACAGTCGTGGCCATGGGAAACCCGAGGATCCGGCGGGTCGTGGTGTCGGGGGGCATCGGCAGCGGAAAGAGCACCGTGAGCCGGATGATGGGGGAGCTGGGTGCGGTCGTGATCGAGGCGGACGCCGTCGGGCACGAGGTCCTCGAACCCGGGGGTGATGCCTTCGCGCAGGTGGCGCGGCGCTGGCCCGAGGCGGTCGTGGAGGGACGGATCGACCGGGCCCGGCTGGCTGCGGTCGTGTTCGGCGACCCAGCCGCCCTCCAGGAGCTGGAGCACTTCACTCATCCCGCCATCGCAGCCCGGATCGGGCGGCTGGTGGCGGCGGCGGGGGAGCAGGACGTGGTGGTGGAGCTGCCGCTGCTCCGCGACCTG
>CAYUDA010000011.1:0-18238 GCA_964443425.1 uncultured Acidimicrobiaceae bacterium | reverse complement strand
GGGAGGCGACGACCGCCGCCACGTCCTCGTCGGAGCCGTCGTCGACCACCACCACCTCGAAATCTCGGTAGGACTGGGCGGCGAGCCCGGCCAGGGTGCGGTCGAGCAGCGCCACCCGGTTGTGAACCGGCACCACCACCGCCAGGCTCGGATCGCCGGCCGGGGCCAGATCGGCGATGCCGCGGTAGTCGTTCTCCGGGGCGACGAACCAGGGGAGACCAGCCACCGTCACCTGCCGATCGGGGAGGAAGGGCCGGGGAGGGACCGTCGCGGAGAGCGTTGGCGCCGAGGGTGCATGCAGATGTCCATGCGTCGGGCAAGGGTAGTGGGCGGCGGCGGGGAGGGCAGGTCGCTGCCGCGTGGAGGGGGCGGGGTCCGTGCCGTCACTAGCATCGGGGCGATGCGGATCTGCCTCATCGCGCTCGGCCGCTACCACAACGACCCTCGTGCCTCCACCCTCGCCCGCAGCCTGGCGCGGGTCGGGAACGACGTCGTGGTCGTCGCGGTCGGCTCCGCTCCGGCCGGGACCGATCCCGACGGGATCGAGGTGCGCTTCATCCCGAGCCGCTACCCCCAGGGAGGCAGCCGCTACGGCAAGGCGCTGCTGCGCCGCATCCAACCCCGGATCGTGCGGCAACGGATCCTGCTCCGCCGGCTCGCCACCGCGGCTGCCGCCGTCGGCGCCGACATCTACTACCCGACGACCGAGGCGCTTCTTCCGGTGGCACGGGCCGCGGCCGAATCCGCCGGTGCCACCGTGGCCCGCGATCCCCGCTGGCCCGACGCCGGGACCCGCGACCTGGTCTGGCTCGCCCCGCACCGGCCCGAACTCAGCGTGTCGCCGGCGGGACCCGGCGGTCCCTACCTGACCCCGGCCAACCGCAAGGACGGCTCCGTCCCCGAACCGGGGCGGCACCGCGGCCGTCGCATCGCGCTGTGCTACCGCAAGACCGACACCAACCCCGGCAAGTACCTCGAAGCCGCCCTGATCCGGGCCGGCATCACCGTCGACCTCCACACCGACAACCTCGACTGGTCGAGGCTGTCGCCCAGCACCGACGCCGTCCTCTTCGTGGAGGGTCCCTACCCGGCATTGACGCTCCGCGGCCGCCGGCTCCCCATCCCGACCCTGTTCTGGGTCCACCACGGGGAGCACCACATCCCCACCAACCTGCGGCTCGTCGAGCGCTACGGGGCGCAGGCGGTCCTGCTCGCCCACTCGTGGCACCTGGCGCATCGCTTCCCGGTGCCGGTGCACCGGTTCACCTTCGGGGTCGCCCCCGAACTGGTCGACGCCTCGGTGCCCTGGTCGCAGCGTCGCTACACGGCGGCGATGGTGGGGGGCCAGCTCCGGAGATCGGGCGGCACCTACCAGCGGCGCCAGCGCCTGGTGGCGGACCTGGAGCGGGCCTTCGGGGAGGACCGCACCGCCTTCGTCTCCGACGTCACCGCCCGTGAGATGGCCGAGATCTACGCCAACTCCCAGATGATCATCAACGAGGGTGGCACCCGCCACTACCCGATCACGATGCGGGTGCTCGAGGCGATCGGCTCGGGGGCGGTGCTCATCACCGACGACCTCCCCGGCACCGACCTCGTCGTCCCGCGCCCCCACTACGTGGTGCTGGAAGAGGACGTGGCGACCCAGGTGCGGCGGCTGCTGCGTGCCCCCGCCGAGCTGGAGCAGATGACCGCCGCCGCCCTCGACCACGCCCTTCACCATCACACCTACGACCACCGGGTCGACGACCTCCTCGACATCGTCGATCACCTCGGCGAGCCGCCCCCTCCGGCCGCCCGTGCCCTCCGCAGCCCCCTGGCGGCCCTCATCGACGACGACGTCGAAGTGCAGCGACTCGCCACCTTCGGGCTCCCCGATCTCGCCGCCGAGCTTCCCACCCGCGAGGTCTGGGACGGCGAGCAGCGCTTGGGGCGACTCCGTCCCGGGACGATGGAGGCGATCGCGATCGGGTCCGGCGGCGCCTCGGACCTGGAGCGGGCGTTGCAGGCGGCGCGGCGGTTCATCTACGCCTCCGGCCAGGTCGACGCGGTGTCCCGCTGGGTGACGCGGGAACGCCCCGACGCCACCCTCCACCACCGTGACGGTCTCCTGCGCGTCGACCTCAACGCCGAGTCGTACCGGGTGCTGCCCCACGAACGCAAAGCGACCACCTGAGCCGGTCACGGCACCGTCGAACGGGGTGGTCCAGATTCTGCACGAGAGCGGGTAACGTCGCGCTCGGATGCGTACCCGGATCATCGTCGGTGTGATGCTCGGCACCTTGCTCGTGGGAGCGGCGGCGTGGGCCGGCACGCTCCCACCCGGAGGGACGTTCGTCGACGACGACGGCAACGTCCACGAGGGCTTCATCGAAGCGATCGCCGCCGCCGGGATCACCCACGGCTGCAACCCGCCCGCCAACGACGAGTACTGCCCGGCGCGGGCCGTGACCCGAGGTGAGATGGCGGCGTTCCTGGTGCGGGCGCTCGCCCTCCCCGCCGGCGCCCCCGACCGCTTCACCGACGACGACGGCTCCATCTTCGAGGGCGACATCGACCGGCTGGCGGCGGCCGGCATCACCCAGGGCTGCGATCCGCCTGCCAACGAGCGCTTCTGCCCCGACGACCTGGTCACCCGAGGCGAGATGGCCGCATTCCTGGTCCGCGCCTACGGCTACCCCGACGCCGCGGCAGGGGACCGGTTCGTCGACGACGACGGGTCGGTGTTCGAGGGGGACATCAACCGGCTGGCGACGGCCGGGGTCACGCTGGGGTGCAATCCGCCCGTCAACGATCGCTTCTGCCCCAACGACCCGGTGCGGAGGGACGAGATGGCGAGCCTGCTGGGCCGGGCCGAGGGTCTCGCCCCGGTCACGCCGCCACCCCGGCCCGTTCCCACCCTCGAAGAGGTCGCCTCCGGATTCACCCGGCCCGTCTACGCCACCGCCCCATCCGGGGACGACCGGCTCTTCGTCGTCGAGAAGGGCGGTCGCATCCGCATCGTCGCCGGCGGGACGGTGCGGTCCACCGACTTCCTCGACCTGAGTTCCCTGGTGAGCAGTGGGGGAGAGCAG
This sequence comes from uncultured Acidimicrobiaceae bacterium, assembly GCA_964443425.1. GTDB lineage: Bacteria > Actinomycetota > Acidimicrobiia > Spongiisociales > UBA5794 > CAYQEC01. The sequence continues at coordinate 15,164 of CAYUDA010000011.1, read as the reverse complement.
GGGCTGCTCGGCCTCGCCTTCCACCCCGACTACACCGGCAACGGGCGGTTCTACGTCTCCTACACCGACACCGCCGGCAACTCCCGGGTCGTCGAGTACCAGGTGTCGTCCGACCCCGATGTCGCCGATCCCGGCACTGCCCGTGCCATCCTCGAAGTCGACCAGCCTGCCACCAACCACAACGGCGGCATGATCATCTTCGACGCCTCCGGCAACCTGTTGCTCGGCCTCGGCGACGGGGGCGGCTCCGGCGACCCCAACGACCGGGCCCAGGACCCCACCGACCTGCACGGCTCCATCCTCCGCATCGGCGTCGACGGTGACGACTTCCCCTCCGACCCGGCCCGCAACTACACGATCCCGCCCGACAACCCGTTCGTGGGGAACACGGCAGGCGCCGACGAGGTGTGGGCGTTCGGGCTCCGCAACCCGTGGCGGTTCTCGATCGACCCTGCGACGAACCAGCTCTTCATCGGCGACGTGGGGCAGGCTCGCTGGGAGGAGGTCGACGTGGCGCCGGCCGGCACCGCCGGCCTCGACTACGGCTGGAACACCCTCGAGGGCAGCCACTGCTACCAGCCCTCCTCCGGCTGCAGCTCGGCAGGCACGGTGCTGCCGGTACTCGAGTACAGCCATGGCGACGGGTGCGCCATCACCGGCGGGTTCGTCTACCGGGGCGACGAGCTGCCGGACCTGGCCGGCCACTACTTCTTCTCCGACTGGTGCGCCGGGGTGCTCCGCAGCTTCGCGTTCGTCGACGGGAGCGTGACGTCGCAGCACCGGTGGGACGAGTTCGGCTCGGTCGGCAACGTGTCCAGCTTCGGGATGGACGGTCACGACGGCCTCTACGTCCTGGTCGACGACGGCCGGGTCCTCCGCCTCACCGCCCGATGAGCGGAGCCTCAAGGATGTCGCGGCGGGTGCCGATGCGGCGGGGGAAGGGGCACGGGGAGAGGAGTCCCGTGATCTGGAACACGCGCCGGAGCGTCATCGCCGCAGCCTGCCTGCTCGGCGCCGCGCTGGCGGGCGTCCCGGCGGCGTCGGCCGGAGTGGGGGAGGGAACCGCCACCCCGTCGTTCAACGAATCGTGGGGCTGCGATCAGCCCTCCACGTTCGGCGGCCTCGCCCGGCAGTCCGGATGGCTGGCGGACAGCGAGCCGCTCCGCGGCTACCGGGGCGACTTCTTCGGCCACACCATCGGCGAGATCCGCGACAACCTCGTCGACTGGACCGTGCCGATGAGCGGCGGGTTCACGGTCAAGGTGCACCAGCGGGCCCTCCCCGCCTTCGAGCAGGTCACCCGCAACCTGGCCGCCGAGGAGGCGGCCGGTCACTTCTACCAGGTGCGGGGGAGCAGCACCTACGGCTTCGCACCGCGCACCATCGGCGGGAGCTACAGCGTCTCCCTCCACGCCTACGGCGCCGCGGTGGACATCAACGCCACCACCAACCCCTACCGGGGCGACGGGGTGCTCGTCACCGACATGCCGCAGTGGTTCGTCGACGCCTGGAAGGCGGCCGGGTTCTGCTGGGGTGGCGACTGGATCGGGACCAAGGATTCGATGCACTTCTCGTGGATGGGGCCCGCCGCCACGCCCGACTACGGCGAGGTGCCGCTGGCGTTCGCGCCCCGGACGACCACCGCCGGATACGAGAGCGAGGTGTACCGCAGCGACACGCCCTTCGGCGCGACCGACCCGGCCACCGACTACCTGATCGGTGACGGCGACGGCAACGGGCTCGCCGACGTCTTCAAGCTGGTGGCCCAGGACGGCGGTCTCCGCCTCGAGTATTCCCGCACCGACCGGGCCAACGCCTGGTGCTCGGTGGCCCGCAACTTCGCCACCGGGGCTGCCGTCGACGGGCGGATCCCGCTGCTCGGCGACTACTCACAGGTCGGCCGCAACGACCTGTGGCTGCTCGACCCGTCCTCGGGGACGCTCCAGATCGAGGTGCTGCTCAAGCCGAGCGACTTCGACGAATCGGCCACCATCTCCACCTCGATCCCGACCGAGGCGTCCGACGTGTACCTGCTCGGCGACGACGACCGGGACGGCGTCGTCGACCTCTACGTGATCCGGCGGACGGAAGACCGGACCCGGGTGGAGGTGTGGAACGGGGCCGACGGCTTCACCACCAGCCTGCGCGACGTCGCCACCCCCCTCAACGACACCACCGGCTGGCTGTTCACCCTCGGGGACACCGACCTCGACGAGCGCCCCGAGCTGTTCGCCATCTCCTCGGTCGGCACCGCCACCGACGTGGCGGTGCTCGCCAACGGTTACCAAGAGACGCTCGCCACCTACCACCTCGTCGGCGGGGGCGACTACGTCGACGCGGCCGTGAGCGACTTCGACGGCGACGGCCGCGGCGACCTGTTCCTGCTCGACACCGCAGGGGAGCTGAGTGTCCGCCTCGGTGACGTGCCCCTGGCGGGAATCGGCCTCACCACCTGGCAGCACACCGTCGACTGGGAGTGCGATCCGGCCAGCCCGCCCTACGTCTTCGACGGGACGTTCCGGGACGACGACGGCAACGTCCACGAGCAGGCGATCGAGACCATCGCCGCCACCGGCATCACCCGGGGCTGCAACCCGCCCTACAACGACGACTACTGCCCGCGGCGCAAGGTGACCCGCGGGGAGATGGCGGCGTTGCTGGTGCGGGCGTTCGGGTTGACTGATGACGGGGGGCGGGACTGGTTCGTCGACGACGATGATTCGATCTTCGAGGGCGACATCAATCGGTTGGCGGCGGCCGGCATCACCGCCGGCTGCAATCCACCGGCCAATGATGCCTACTGCCCCGACGCCGACCTGACCCGGGGACAGATGGCGGCGTTGCTGGTGCGGGCGTTCGGGTTGAGTGACGACGGGGGGCGGGACTGGTTCGTCGACGACGAGGTCTCGATCTTCGAGGGCGACATCGACCGGTTGGCGGCGGCCGGCATCACGAGGGGCTGCAACCCGCCGGCCAACACCCGCTTCTGCGGCGACCGCACCCTGACCCGCGACGAAACCGCCAGTTTTCTCGCCCGGGCGCTGCCCCTGCTCCCCTGACCCCACCTGCTCCCAACCCTGGGTTGAGGGGCCGGGTTTTCATGGCCCACGGTTCGTGAGGCTCGTGGGGGGTCGGTGGCGAACTGTGGGCTGTGAGGCCGGATTCTCGTGTACTGGAGCCCTGGGTTGCAGGCAGGTGGCGCCGGGAATGCGACATTGGCGACCGGATGTAGCAACATTCGGGGCAGGGTGGGGGCCTCAAGCAGGCGGCGGAGGGAGTCGATAGCCATGAGCATGCCGCATCGACGGTTCCGATCGCTTCGGGCCGCGCCTCGCATGCTGCTCGTCATGGCGCTGCTCGCCTCGCTCACCGCCGGACCGGTGGGGCTGACCGCCGCCGCCGCCGAGGAGGAGACCTCGGTGATCTTCACCGGCGCCGGGTGGGGCCACGGGGTCGGGCTCAGCCAGTACGGCGCCTACGGCATGGCCCGCGAGGGATACGACTACGAGCAGATCCTCACCCACTTCTTCACCGGGTCCCACGTCGGCGTGCTCGGCGAAGGCGACGTCGACGCCGCCGAGCCGCTGTGGGTCAACCTCGAGTACGACCGCAGCGAGATCGACCTCGCCGTCGTCGCCTCCAGCTACGCCGGCAATCCCGACGCCACCCCGGTCCCGGTCACGGTGATCCGTAACCCCGGTGACCCAGGTGAGGAGCGCTGGGACCTCGACCCCGGCGGCCGCATCGAGATCACCTGGGACGGCGACACCACCTGCACCCCCACCCTCTACGGCCCCGGCGGGGCGGCGATCGAACCGGCCCCCGGCCCCGGCGCCTGCAACCTCGACCTGGAGTGGGACGGGTGGATCGCCGAGCCGACCCGTCTCGTCGAGATCGAAGGCTGCACCCTGGCCAACTGGAACACCATTCCCACCAGCTACCCGCCGTGCCGCTACGGACGGGGCACGATGCACCTCCGACTCGGTCCGGGAGGCATGGACCTCTCCATCGAACTCGACATCGACGACTACGTTCTCGGCATCTCGGAGATGCCGTACTACTGGGGCCTGTCCTCCAACGGCGGCTATGAGGCCCTCGCCGCCCAGGTGGTGGCGGCCCGCTCCTACGCCCGTGAGCTCCAGATCTCCCGCGGCACGCCGGGCGACAACTCCTGCGCCCGCTGGTGCCACGTCCGCGACGACACCACGGATCAGCGCTACGTCGGCTGGGGCCACGGCGGCGAAGGGCAGGCGGAGTGGATCCAGGCCGCCAACGAGACCGCAGGCGAGGTACTGATCCATCCCGACGCCCCCAACAACCACGTGGTGCGCACCTACTACTCGTCGTCGTCGGGAGGAGCCACCGAGACCATCGACGAGGTGTGGAGCAACCCGCCGCGGGAGTACTACACGTCGGTCGACGACCACTGGTCGCTCGACCCCACCATCAACGGCAACGCCTCCTGGACCAAGACGGTCGCTGCCGCCACCGTCGCCACCAAGGTCGGCCTCGACGAGATCATCTCGGTTCACGTCACCGCCCGCAACACCTCCGGCAGCGCCCACACCGTCGAATTCACCGGCGTCTCCGGCGGCGACGTCGTCACCGTCGCCAAGACCAGCTCGTGGGTGAAGAGCGCCTTCGGCCTCAAGTCGATCTACTTCGACGTCGGGCTCGAGGAGCCACCGCCCCCCTTCGTCGACATCGTCGGCTCGGTCCACTACGACGCCATCGCCGCCATCTGGAGGGCCGGGATCACGTACGGCTGCAACCCGCCGTCCAACGACCGCTACTGCCCGACCGGTTCGGTGACCCGGGGTGAGATGGCCGCCTTCCTGGTGCGGGCGCTCGACCTGCCCGCCACCGACCATGACGCCTTCGTCGACGACGCCGACTCGATCTTCCAGGATGACATCAACCGTCTGGCCGCAGCCGGCATCACCCGGGGATGCAACCCGCCCGACAACGACCGGTACTGCCCCGACCAATCCGTGACCCGCGAACAGATGGCGGCGTTCCTGGTGCGTGCCTTCGCCTACTCCGACCCGGGGGCCGGGGACCGGTTCGTCGACGACGACGAGTCGATCTTCGAGGGCGACATCGACCGCCTCGCCGCCGCCGGCGTCACCTACGGCTGCAACCCGCCCGACAACGACCGATTCTGCCCGACGGAGCCGGTGCGGCGGGACCAGATGGCCTCCTTCCTCGACCGGGCCCTCAGCGGCGCAGGCGGTTGAGCCGTCTACACTTCTGAGGCCTTCTTCCCTCCACGTTCGAGGTGAACACGCATGTCTGATCGCGCCGCCTTCTTCGCCGACGAGCCGTGGACTGGTGGCGTCATCGGCCTCGGCTACGTCGGCCTCCCGCTGGCCGTGACCATGGTGAACCACGGTCTCAAGGCCATCGGCTACGACCGCTCCGAGCAGCGGGTCGCCGCCCTCCGCCAGGGCATCTCCCCGGTCGAGGACGTCAGCAACGAGGAGCTGTCCGCCGCCCTCGCCTCCGGCCTCGAGATCACCTCCAACGCCGATCGGCTCTCCGACGCCGACGCCCTCTTCATCTGCGTCCCGAGCCCGCTGGGCCGCAACCGGGAACCCGACCTGTCGTACATCGAGGCCGCCGCCGCCACCGTGAGCGACGTGGTGCGCCCCGGGATGCTGATCTCCCTCGAGTCCACCACCTACCCGGGCACCACCGACGACATCCTGGTACCGGCTGCCACCGGGGGCGGGCTCGTGCTCGACGAGGATGTCTTCGTCGCCTTCTCCCCCGAGCGGGTGTCGCCCGGCTCCGAGATGAAGACCGGTGAGATCCCCAAGGTCGTGGGAGGGGTGACCGCGCGCTCCACCGAGGTGGCGTCCGCCGCCTACGGTCGCGTCGTCGCCGCGGTGCATCCCGTCTCTTCGGCCCGCGCCGCCGAGATGGCCAAGCTGCTCGAGAACACCTACCGCGCCGTCAACATCGGGCTCATCAACGAGATGGCCCAGCTCGCCCACGAGCTCGACATCGACATCTGGGAGGTGGTGGACGCCGCCGCCACCAAGCCGTTCGGTTTCCAGGCGTTCTACCCGGGCCCCGGGGTGGGTGGCCACTGCATCCCGCTCGACCCCCAGTTCCTCGCCTGGCGGGCCCGCGAGGCCAACTTCGCCACCCGGTTCATCGACCTCGCCGAGCAGGTCAACACCAAGATGCCGTCGTACACCGCGGGACGGGTGGCGGACCTGCTCAACACCCGCGGCCTCCCCGTGTTCGGCACCAAGGTGCTCGGGGTCGGCATCTCCTACAAGCCCGACATCGCCGACGACCGCGAGTCGGCGTCGATCGAAGTGCTCCACGAGCTGGAGCGCCGCGGCGCCGACGTGGCCGTGCTCGATCCTGTCGTCGGCAAGGCCGGGATCGAAGCCCACGGGTTCAGGGCGGTCGACGACGGCGCCCCACTCGAAGGATTCCAGGTGGCGGCGATCCTCACCGACCACGCCGTGCTCGACCTGGCCGCCATCGCCGCCGCGGTGCCGGTGGTGCTCGACGCACGCGGCGCCTACCGCCGCGCCCGGCTCGACCTTCCCAACGTCGTCGCGCTGTGACACCGCGGCTCCTGGTGGTGACGCCGGTGCATCCGGCCGACGACCCGAGGATCCGCGGCAAGCTCATCGCTTCCCTCGCCGACGAGTGGGAGGTCCACTACGCCACCGGCCCACCCGGCCCCGTCGATCCCGCCGGCCTGCAATGGACTGCGCTGCGGGGCGGGCGGCTCCGGCGTCACCTGCGAGCAGCCCGGCTGCTGCTCGCAGGACGCTACGGCCTCGCATCGTTCCATGACCCGGAGCTGTTGCCGGAGGCGATGCTGGCCCGGCTGCTGCGGCGCCGGGTCGTCTTCGATCTCCACGAGAACCTCCCGGCCCAGATCAGCACCAAACCCTGGCTGCCCCGGTTGCTGCGCCGCCCGACGGCGGCGCTGGCCCGGCTCGTGCTCCGGCTCGCCGAACGGGTCATGCCGATCACGCTGGCCGAACCCGGGTACCGGTCGCTGCTGCGGCGCGACCATCCGGTGTTCCCCAACTACCTGCACGATCCGCCCGCCGTGGCTGCAGCCGGTTCCGCCGGAGACGAGGTCGTCTACCTGGGCGACGTGACCCGCGATCGTGGGGTGGAGCTGGCGATCGCGGCGCTGGCCCGGCTCCCGGCGCCTCCACCTCTCGTCGTCATCGGCCGCTGCCGCCCCGCGCTGGCGGCGCGGCTCGAGGAGCAGGCCGCGGCCGGAAACGTTCCCCTCGAACTGGCCGGCTACCTGCCACACCGGCAGGCGTTGCCCCGGGTGGCGCAGGCCCGGGTGGCGCTGTCGCCGCTGCTCGATCTGCCCAACTACCGCGAGTCGCTGCCGACCAAGATCCTCGAGTACCTCGCCGTCGGCGTGCCGGTGGTGGCCTCCGATCTCCCTGCCACCCGGCGTCTCGCCGGCGAGGTGGCGGGGATGCGGCTCTTCGCTCCGGGGGACGCCGCCGCCCTCGCCGCCGCCCTCGTCGCCGCCCGCGACGATCCGGCGCTGGGGGAGGAGGCGAGGCGGGGTGCCGGGGAGGTGCGGCGCCGCTTCACCTGGCCGGCCGCCGAGGTGTGCGACTACTACCGCCGCCTGGTGGCCTAGGGGCGACCCGACCGGCCGAGGAGAAACCCGCCGCCCCAGGCGAGGTGCATCGTCGCCACCGCCGCCGGGAACAGCAGCACCGCAGCGTCGCGCCTCCGCACCGCCTCGAGCACGGTGGCGGTGACGAGCAGAGCCAGGTAGGCGGCCGGTGCCGCCAGCGCCCATCCCCGCAGCGGGGTGAAGGCGAGCACGGCCGAGGCGGCGAGGCCGAGCACGAAGGCGGGCGCCACCAGCTGGCGGGGTCGCAGCGACCGGGGATGACGGCGCACCACCTGCCGCTTCCACGCCCCGTACTGCCAGTACTGGCGCCATAGCGCCGCCAACGAGGCGCGGGGTTGGTACCGCACCCGCAGCTCCGGGTCGAAGTAGACGATCCCGCCGCTGCGCCGGATCCGGTAGTTCAGTTCGTAGTCCTGGTTGCGGACCAGGGTCTCGTCGAAGAACCCGACGCGGTCGAGGGCGGCACGGCGGAACGTCCCGAGGTAGACGGTGTCGACCGGGCCGGGGGCGCCCCCGTAGTGGAAGCGGGCGTCACCCACCCCGACGGGCGACGACATGGCGAAGGCGACGGCCCGCTGCACCAGCCCCGTTCCCTCGGCGCTCTGGACCCCTCCCACGTTGTCGGCCCCGGTCCGCTCCAGGGTGGCGACGGCTCGGGCAACGTAGCCGGGGGGGAGTTCGGCGTGAGCGTCGCAGCGCACCACCACGCTGCCGCTGGAGGCGGCAACCGCGGCGTTGAGCCCGGCGGGTGTCGTCCGGCGCGGGTTGTCGACCATCCGGACCCGGGAGTCGGCGGCGGCGAGGGAGGCGACCACCTGGCGGGTGCCGTCGTCGCTCATGCCGTCGGCCACCACCACCTCGAGGCCTCCCCGATAGTCCTGGTCGAGGATCGAGTGCAGCGCCGCCCCGATGGTGGCGGCCGCGTTGCGGACCGGGAGCACCACCGAGACCGCGGGGGGCTCGTCACGCTCAGGCATCGGGTGCGTCGAGATGGCTCATCGCCGGAAGGGTACCGGCGCGACGCCACCGCGGGAGGATCCGCTCCCGGCTACTCGATCGTCCAGGTGCCGGCTGCCTTCACCAGGTCGGCGAGGTTCCCCGGGCCCTGCTTCTCCCGAGCCTCGTCGATCTGGCGGCGGAGCCGCTCCTCGTAGGTGTCACGCACCACGTCGCGGAAGATCCCGATCGGGGTCGGCCCGTAGGGGCCGTGGGAGAGGCGGCTGAGGGCGAAGGCCGTGCTCGGATCCGGGTTGGAGGGATCGTGCACCGAGATGGCGTCGATCCCGACGTCGGCGACGTCGACGACACGGGCCCCGGTCGCTCCCACGATGACGCCCCGCTCCTGGTCTGGCCCGAACAGGATCGGCTGCCCCGCCTCCAGATTGATGCGGTTCTCGTCACGGCCGGGCCGGCCGGTGAGGGCGGCGAAGGCCTTGTCGTTGAACACGTTGCAGTTCTGGTAGACCTCGATGAAGGCGCTGCCGCGGTGGGCGACCGCGGCGCGGAGCACCGACGTGGTGTGGGCGCGGTCCATGTCGATGGCGCGGGCAACGAAGCTTGCCTCCGCCCCCAGGGCGAGGCTCACCGGGTTGAAGGGACGGTCGATCGAACCGGCCGGGCTGGTCCGGGTCCGCTTCCCGACCTCGCTGGTGGGGGAGTACTGCCCCTTGGTGAGACCGTAGATCTGGTTGTTGAACAGCACGATGTTGACGTTGATGTTGCGCCGCAGCACGTGGATCAGGTGGTTGCCGCCGATGGAGAGGGCGTCGCCGTCTCCGGTGATCACCCACACCGTCAGCTCCGGGTTGGCGACGGCGATCCCGGTGGCGATCGCAGGAGCCCGGCCATGGATCGAGTGCACCCCGTAGGTGTTCATGTAGTAGGGGAAGCGGGAGGCGCATCCGATCCCGGAGACGAAGACGTGCTTCTCCTTGTCGATGTCGAGTTCGGCGAGGAGGTTCTGCACCGTCGCCAAGATCGTGTAGTCACCGCATCCCGGGCACCACCGAACCTCCTGGTCCGATTGGAAGTCTGCCCTGGCGTAGCGTGTCGTGATGTCGGTCATGACGGGTCCTCGAGGAGTTCGACGATCTTGTCGGAGATATCCATCGCCTTGAACGGGATGCCCTGCGTCTTGTTGAGGCCGATGGTGGGGACGAGGTAGTCCGAGCGGAGCAGCCGGGCGAGCTGGCCCCGGTTCAGTTCGGGCACCAGGATCTTGTTGTAGCGCTCCAGGATCGGTCCCAGATCGCGCGGCATGGGATGGAGCCAGCGCAGATGCACATGGGCCGCCGGGTAACCCAGCCTCTCGGCGTTGTTGCGCCCGGCCCGCACCGCCCCGAACGTCGAGCCCCAGCTCACGACGAGCAGCTCGGCATGAGGGTTGCCGGCGACGGTGACCGGGGTGATCTCGTCGGCGACCTGGGCGATCTTCGCCTCGCGCAACGCCACCATGTGTTGGTGATTCTCGGGGTCGTACGAGACGTCGCCGGTCAGGTCCTGCTTCTCCAAGCCACCGATCCGGTGTTCCAGACCCGGGGTACCGGGGACCGCCCACGGCCTGGCCAGCGTGTCCGGGTCCCGCAGATAGGGGAGGAAGCGGCCGTCGGGCCCGTTCGGTTCGGTGGCGAACTGGGCGGGGGTCTCGGCGATGGCGTCGAAGTCCGGCACCTTCCACGGCTCCGAGCTGTTGGCGATGTAGCCGTCGCTGAGCAGGATCACCGGCGTCATGTACTTGACCGCGACCCGCACCGCCTCGATGGCTGCGGTGAAGGCGTCACCCGGCGAGGCCGCTGCGATGACCGGCAGCGGCGCCTCGCCGTGCCGGCCGTACAGCACCATGCCGAGATCGCCCTGCTCGACCTTGGTGGGGAGCCCGGTCGACGGTCCCGCCCGCTGCACGTCGACGATCACCAGCGGCAGCTCGGTCATCACCGCCAGGCTGATCGTCTCGCTCTTGAGGGCGAGACCCGGACCCGAGGTGGTGGTCACTCCGACGTGGCCGGCGAACGCGGCGCCGAGGGCGATGCCGACTGCGGCGATCTCGTCTTCCGCCTGAACGGTGCTGATGCCGAAGTGCTTCAGCCGGGCGAGCTCCTCGAGGATCGAGGTGGCCGGGGTGATCGGGTACGAGCCGAGCAGGAGGGGTCGCCCCACTGCCTGGGCCCCGGCGATCAGCCCCCATGCCAGCGCCCTGTTTCCGGTGATGTTGCTGTAGAGGCCGGGCTCCAGCTTGGCGGGATGGACCTCGTAGGTGTGGTGGAACTCCTCGGTGGTGATCCCGAAGTTGAACCCTGCCCGGAACGCCCCGGCGTTGGCGATACCGACCGGATCGTCCCCGAACTTGGCGGCGATCCAGTCGAGGACCGGCTCGGTGGGGCGGTTGAACATCCAGGAGATGAGGCCGAGGGCGAAGAAGTTCTTGGAGCGCAGCACCGACCGTCCGGTGACCCCGCTGTCCTTGACGGCGATCTTGGTGAGTTCCTCCATCGGGGCGGTGAGGAGGTGGACCCCCCGCAGGCTCCCGTCCTCCAACGGATTCGTCTCGTAGCCGGCCTTGGCGAGGTTGCGGTCGTCGAACGCGTCCCGGTTGGCGAGCACGAGGCCGCCGGGCCTCAAGTCCTCGATGTTGGCCTTCAGGGCCGCCGGGTTCATGGCCACCAGCACGTCGGGACGGTCACCGGCGGTGAGGATGTCCCAGTCGGCGATGTGGACCTGGAACGACGACACCCCGGGCAGGGTGCCGGCGGGGGCCCGGATCTCAGCCGGGTAGTTGGGGAAGGTCACCAGGTCGTTGCCGAAGGCCGCCGAGGCTGCCGTGAACCGCGATCCGGCGAGCTGCATCCCGTCGCCCGAGTCGCCCGCGAAGCGGATCACGACACGGTCGCGCTGCTCGGGCGGAGGCATGGTGAGGGTGTTGTCTGCCACGTGGATGCTCCTGTGTGGGGTGCTCCTGGACGCCTCCAGTTTCGTGCGTCAACCCGCGAGGAGACGGGAAAACGACCCCTGTGGGCACCGGCCACAGTCTATGCACGTCACGATCGATTGCGGGACACGCGGCCGGCAGGTCACCGAGTTGGGGTCATTCCCAGGTGAGGGGCTGTGAGCTGGGGAACACCGAGATCCAGAGCCGCCCGGGCGGCACGATCATGGGAGTCCCATCGGGCAGCAGCAGGCGGAACGGATCGTCGATGCTGCCCCGCTCCCAGGTGCCCTCGACCACGACGCCGCCGTAGAACAGGAGCGCCTGTCCCTCGCCGACGGTCTCCAGCGCAGGCACCGGGGTACCGGATCCCGAGGCCGGCCGTGCCGTGTAGCGCTGGGCGGTGAGCACGACCAGGGTGTCGGTGGCAATCTGGGCCCGGTCGGGTTCGGCCGGCGTGCCGTCGGCCGAGGTGGTGGTGGTGCCGCCGGCGTCTCCGGTCTGGCCGAGGGTCTCGGCCTCCGAGATCCACTCCTGCGGAGTGTCGGCGTTGAAGCGCAGGTACTGGGTGCCGTCCCATTCCCAGCGCACCACCGGCCGGTCCGACCAATCGAGGGTGATGTCGACCGCCGGGGTGTCACTTGGCGACGGTTCGCCGAAGTCGAACATCGGCGGCGGCGGGTCGTCGGGATAGCCGCGGGCGTCGGCGACTTCCCGCATCAGCAGGGTGCTGCCGTACAGGTTGTGGGGCGAGCTGCGGGTGGGGATGCGGAACGTGGTGTCACCGTTGTCGCCGATGAGCTTGACGCCGTCGCTGTTGATGAGCGAGACGACCCAGGCCTGGGCTCCCGAGATCTGGAGGGGTGCCCCCAGCGGCTTGACGAGGGTGGGGTCGGTGGGGCGCCCGGAACGGATCGGCCCGAGGAACTCGGCGTCCGAGCTGTGGAAGAGGGCGATGAAGCGGGTGAGCCCGCCTTCCACCAGCAGCTCGTAGATGGCATCGGCCTTCTGGATGCCCGACTGCGGTTGGGCGTCCCAGTGGTTGTCGATCTTGACCGCGATCACCCGGCGATCGAGGGAGGCGGCGTCCTCCACCGGGAGGCCGTTGAGGGGGGAGGTCGGCAACTCGGGGAGAGTGGTGGTGGTCGTCGTCGTGGTGGTCGCCGGCGTCGTCGTCGTAGCGGTGGTGGTGGTCGTCGTCGCCGTCGTGGTGGTGGTGTCACCCCCGCCGCCGGAGCACACCGCGAGCACCACGACGAGCACGAGGAGGGGGACGGCGATCCCGGAACCGATGAGGAGCTGCTTCTTGGTCACGGCGGGGGAGTGTATACACGGTGGCGCGCCTGTCCCACTCCGGGAGGGAAGCGGAGGGACCGGGCCGGTAGAGTCGCCTGGTGGACGATCGGGTCTCCTTCGCCGCCTCCGCCCTGGCGCAGGTCGCCGACCCGCAACGGGCGCGGGACATGGCTGCCTACATGAAGACCGACATGCCGTTCTACGGAGCGACGTCGCCGCAACGCAAGGCGATCTTCCGGGAGATACGGCGCCGCTTCCCCGTCGGGTCCGAGCAGGAATGGGCGGCGGCGGTGGTCGCTCTGTGGGAGCAGCCGCATCGCGAGGAGAAGTACCTGGCAGTCGATCTCGCCAAGGCCCACCCCGCCTACCACACCGCCGCCAACGTTCCGCTCTTCCGCCGCCTCGTCGTCGAGGGCGCCTGGTGGGACTTCGTGGACGTGGTGGCCGCCCACTGCATCGGGGGAGCGCTGCTGCGAGAACGCCCCGTGATGCGGCCCCTGATGGACCGCTGGATCGACGACCCGGATCTGTGGATACGGCGATCGGCCTTGCTGGCGCACCTCGGTCACGGAGAGCAGACCGACGAGGAACAGCTCTTCGCCCACTGCTTGCGGCGCGCCGCCGAGAAGGAGTTCTTCATCCGCAAGGCGATCGGCTGGGTGCTGCGCCAGTACGCCCGCACCGCCCCCGACGCGGTGGGTGCCTTCCTGATCACCCATCGCGACCGCTGGTCCGGCCTCACCTTCCGCGAGGCCTCCAAGCACCTCGCCCTCTGAGCCGCCGCGTGATGCCACGTCGCAGGGCCCGGCGCCGGGTATTGTCTAGCTCTCACATCACGAGGGAGAAGCGATGAGAAAACTGTTGACGATGGGAGTGGCCCTGATGCTGCTGGTCGCTGCGTGTGGCGGCGGCGGCGACGCCGGTCTCAGTGAGGACGACCAGGTCCTGGCCGATGCCATCGCCCAGGAGATGCTGGCCAGCTCCGCGGCCACCGAGGGTGTCGGCGCCGAGGAGGCGGCCTGCTTCGGGAACGGCATCGTGAGTGAGATGGGCGCCGCCCGTCTCGCGGCCGTCGGTCTCGGAGTCGACGCCCTGGCGGAAGGTGCCAGTCCCGACACCGCCGACCTGAGCGCAGACGACATCGACAAGATGTCCAAGGTCATGGTCGACTGCATCGACTTCCGGGCGGTCATCACCGAGCAGATGGTGGCCTCCGGTGTCAGCGAGGACGGTGCCAAGTGCATCGCCGCCGGCTTCGACGACGAGCTCATCGCCGAGATGGCGAAGGCCTCTTTGGAGGACCCGTCGGGTAGCTCGGTGACAAGCGATACCGTCATGGCCCAGGTGTTCTCCCTGATGGGCGAATGCCTCAGCGCCGAGGATCTGGGGAATCTGGGCGGCGGATGATCCGATTGGGCTCCGGGCGCCGATAGCATCGGCGCCATGGGCGGTGACGGCTTCGGCGGGATGAGCGGCGACGAGTACCGGCGGCGCTGGGACGACCGCTACGCCGAGCGGGGAATGGCGTTCGGGTCCGAGCCGAACGTCTTCGTCGCCGAGCACCTCGGCGGCCTCCCCCCGGGCCGCGCCCTCGACCTCGGCAGCGGGCAGGGCCGCAACGCCGTCTGGCTGGCGCAGCAGGGCCACGCGGTCCTCGCCGTCGACCTGTCGGAGGTGGCGACCGGGCAAGCCGCCACCTGGGCCCGGCAGGCCGGTCTCGACATCCGGTTCGTCAGCGCCGACCTGCTCACCTGGGAGCCCGAGGAGGAGGCCTTCGATCTGGTGCTGCTCTCCTACGTGCAACTCCCGCCCGCCGCCCGCACCGTGATCCACGCCAAGGCGGTCCGGGCCCTGGCGCCGGGCGGCACGCTGTTGCTCGTCGCCCACCATCACGACAATCTGGAGCACGGTATCGGCGGCCCGTCGTCGCCCGACGTGCTCTACACCGAGCAGGAACTCGCCGCCGACTTCGGCGATCTCGCCATCGAGCGCAACGAGCGGGTGCTGCGGCACGTGGAACGCGACGACCAGGTGGGGGACGCCATCGACGTGCTGCTGCTGGCTCGCAAGGCCTCACCGGTCACAGCAGGCTGATGCTCCCCGGAGGCCAGTAGCGGGCGACCAGTTTCCAGCGGGCGGCGGCGACCGGCCCGAGGGCGCGGCTGTCGTCGATGGAGGCGGCCCGATGGTCGCCGAGGACGAACACCTCGTCGGGTCCCACCAGCCACTCGCCGTCGGGGCGGGTGATGCCGTCGGCCCACGGCTCGGCGAGCACCGTCCCGTCGATGTGGACCTGGCCGTTGG
>CAYUDA010000010.1:0-19474 GCA_964443425.1 uncultured Acidimicrobiaceae bacterium | reverse complement strand
ACCGGCATCACCGAGATCCGGCTCCCCTCCCTCCAGCCCGGGTCGTCGATCATGCCCGGGAAGGTCAATCCGGTGATGGCCGAGATGGTGATGCAGGTGGCGGCTCAGGTGATCGGCAACGACGCCACCATCACGTGGGGCGGCGCCAACGGCAACTTCGAGCTCAACGTCATGATGCCGGTCATCGCCCACAACCTGCTGGAGTCGGTGGCATTGCTGGCACACGCCGCCGCCACGTTCGCCAGCCGGTGCATCGAAGGGATCGAAGCCGACGTGGAGCGGGCCCGAGAGCTGGTCGAGCGCAACATCATCGTGGTGACCGCCCTCAATCCCCACATCGGCTACGACAAGGGCGCCATCGCCGCCAAGGAAGCGTTCGCCTCCGGGCGCAACGTGCGGGACATCGTTGTCGAGAAGGGCTGGCTCAGCGCCGAACAGGTCGACGAGCTGCTCGACATCAAGCGCATGACCGAGGGCGGCGTCATCTCCTGAGCCGGCTCACGACGGGGTGGCGGCACCGGCCTCGAGTGCCCTTCGCAGCTGCGCCTGAATGGTGGCCACGATGGCGGCCATGCCGCGCAGCCGCAGCGGGCTGACCACGTCCTCGAGCCCCATCTCCACGTAGAAGGTGGGGGAGAGGTCGAGGATCTGCTGAGCGGTGGCGGCGCGGAGGCCGTCGGCCAGGATCCCGGCGAAGCCCCGCATGGTGGGGGACTCGCGGGGCACGTCGAAGTGGAGCAGCACCCGACCACCGGGCGCCAGCTCGGTCGCCACGAAGAACGGTGTCTGGCACTCGTGGACCTGCTGCAGCGTCTCGGAGTTCGCCAGCGAGGCGGGAGGGTCGGCGAGCCGGTTGGAGTAGTCGACCATCGCCTGGATCTTGACCGCCTTGGGGCTGGCAGCGAACAGGTCGATGAGGCGCTGCAGTGGTTCAGGTGTCTTTCGGGTCATGGTGTTCGCTCTCTATCCCCTATCCGTATAGGGTAAAAGGTCGGTACGGCGAGCTTCCCGAGGAAAGGATAGGCATGGGCGAGATTCCCACCGACCCGAGTGTCCAGGATCGCGGTTACGCCCATCCCGAGATGGTGGTCGGCACCGCCTGGCTCGCCGAGCACCTCGGGGACCCGGGACTGGTCGTGGTCGAGTCGGACGAGGACGTGCTGCTGTACGAGACGGGGCACATCCCCGGCTCGGTCAAGGTCGACTGGCATACCGACCTGCAGGACCCGGTCCGGCGGGACTACCTCGACGGGGCGGCGTTCGCCGCCCTCATGGGGGAGAAGGGCATCGGTCGGGACACCACGGTCGTCCTCTACGGCGACAAGTCCAACTGGTGGGCGGCCTACGCCCTGTGGGTGTTCCGGCTCTTCGGCCACGAGCGCCTCCGGCTGCTCGACGGGGGACGCCAGAAGTGGATCGCCGAGGACCGGCCCCTCACCACCGATCCGACGGAGCGCCGGCCCGCCGAGTACCCGATCGTGGAACGAACCGACGCCCCCATCCGGGCCTTCCGGGACGACGTGCTGGCTCACCTCACCGCCGCCCGGGCCCTCGTCGACGTGCGGTCCCCGCAGGAGTATCGGGGGGAGCTGCTCCACATGCCCGGGTACCCGCAGGAGGGAGCGCTGCGGGGCGGCCACATCCCGGGAGCCCGCAACGTGCCCTGGAAACGTGCCGTTGCCGATGACGGCACGTTCTTGCCCGCCGCCGCCTTGCGTGCCGTCTACCAGGACGAGGTCGGCCTCGATCCCACCGACAGCGTGGTCACGTACTGCCGCATCGGTGAACGCTCCTCGCACACCTGGTTCGTGCTCAGCGCCCTGCTGGGGTTCCGCGACGTCGTCAACTACGACGGGTCGTGGACCGAGTGGGGGAACCTGGTGAGAGCCCCGATCGCCCGCCCCGGCTCCGACCCGGAGTTGTGAGTCCAGGGACCCGGCCGGTCATCCGCGGCGCCTGGTCGGGATCGTCAAGGTCCTCGGAATCGGGCCGAAGGTATTCAGCGCATGATCCCATCGGGATCGCTGGTTCGCGTATGCTGCGCCGCGGTTCCCGACGCTCCGACGAACGATGAGGATCCGATGGCCGAGATGATCGAAGGGGCCTTCGAAGGCCCACCGCAGCTCGACGTCACGATCGTGCTTCCGGTGTACAACGAGGCGGGGCACCTCCGGACGGAGATCGACCGTATCCGGGCCGCGATGGACGCCTCGCCCTACCGCTACGAGATCCTGGTGGTGGACGACGGCTCCACCGACGGCTCCGGCGCCATCCTGCGGGAAACCGACGGGATCCGGCTCCTCCAGTTCGCCTCCAACCGTGGCTCGGGATCGTGCCGCAAGTACGGCACGTTGGCCGCCCGGGGACGGGTCGTGGTGTGGACCGACGTCGACATGACCTACCCCAACGACGAGATCCCGGCGCTCGTCGCCGAGCTCGACGGGTACGACCAGGTGGTGGGCGCCCGGCGGAGCGAGGAGGGCACGGTCAAGCTGCTGCGCCGGCCGGCCAAGTGGTTCATCAGAAAGCTGGCGAGCTACCTGACCGGGGTCGCCATCCCCGACCTCAACTCGGGGTTCCGCGCCTTTCGGCGCGACGTCGGACGGCAGTTCGTCTACCTGCTGCCTCGCGGCTTCTCGTGCGTGACCACGCTGACGATGACGTTCCTCTCCAACGGCTACTCCATCAAGTACGTCCCCATCGACTACGGGGCGCGGGCGGGAGAGTCCAAGTTCCACTGGTGGAAGGACACCCGCCGCTACCTGCTGCAGGTGGTTCGCCTCGTGCTGTCGTACCAGCCGCTCAAGGCCTTCATGCCCCCGGCGGCGACCCTGCTGGCGGTGGGGGGCGTCAAGCTGGTCTACGACATGTTCGACAAGCATTTCCGGGTGGGAACGAACACCGTCGTGGTCCTCGGATTCGGACTCGCCCTGGCCGTGCTCGGCATGCTCTCGGACCTCCTCGTGCACGTCACCAGGGATCGGGTCGAGCTGATCCCGGCGGTGGCCGGAAGCCGCGCCACCGCGACGGTGCCCGGCGATGACGACTGATCGACCGCTCCGGGTCGCCACCCTCGGGGGAGCCTTCAGCGGCAACAAGGGTTCGGCGTCGATGGTCTACGCCCTCCTCGACAACCTTCCCGACATGGTCGGAGCGTGCCGGTTCGACGTGCTGACCACGTACCCGAGTGAGGACGCCGCCGAGCCGCGAGCCGGGGAAGTAACGCTCCATTCGGCCTCGCCGAAGCTCCTCGCCTTCGTGCTGTTTCCGCTGGCGGTGCTCGCCGCCATCGGTCGGGTGGTGCGTCTCCCGATCCGGCTCTTCTGCCGGACCTCGGCGCTGCGGGCGCTGGCCGACGCCGACGTCGTCGTCGATCTCGCCGGGATCAGCTTCTCGGACGGACGCGGGATTCCCACGCTGGGATACAACGTGATGATGACCTCGCTCCCCATCCTGCTCGGGCGTGAGGTCGTCAAGGCGTCACAGGCCCTCGGGCCGTTCGGTGAACCTCTCAACCGCTTCGCGGCGAAACGGGTGCTCCGCCGCGTCGCCACCATCTGCGCCCGGGGACGGCGCACCGCCGAACACCTCGCCGGGCTGGGCCTGTCCAACGTCGTCGCCGCGGCAGATCTCGCCTTCACGATGCGGGTATCGGAGCAGGCCACCGCGTATGCTGCCGGCCTGCTGGGTCACCGGTCCGATTTGCTCGTGGTCCTTCCCAGCACCGTGGTCGACGCCTCCTGCCGCCGCATCGGCATCGACTACGTCGAGGTGATGAGCGCCTTCATCGACGAGGTTGCCGCCGCCGGCCGCTACCACCCCGTGCTCGCTGCACACAGTGCCCGGCCGGATCATCCGGAGAGCAAGATGAACGATCAGCCCGTCTGTCGCCGCATCCACCGGAGTCTCGCTTCCGCCACCGACTGCACCCTGCTCGACGCCAACCTTCCACCCGACGTGCTCCGTGCCGTGATCGGCGCCGCGGAGGTGGTGGTGACCTCCCGATTCCATGCCATGGTCTCGGCCCTTGCCACCGCGACCCCGGTGGTCGTGGTCGGATGGAGCCACAAGTACGGTGAGGTGCTCGACGCCTTTGGCGTCGTGGGATGCGATGTCGGGTACGAGGCGTTGGCCACGGATGTTCTCCCTCGGAGGTTCGCCGACGTTGCACAGCGACGGGCCGAGATCGCTGCTCGGCTGGAATCGGCCATGCCGGCGGTCCGTGCGAGCTCCGCGGAGAATTACCGGGTCATCGCGGCAGCGGCCGGCATCGGCCAATGATCGAGACGTCGTCGCTCCAGGGGGTCGTGATGACCAAACCGCAGGAATGTCACGGGTTGGGCGGCACCCAGGAGTGTGTGGCTAAGGCGCGGACCTACATCGATCCGCTCGACGGATCGTCGAACCGCGCCTTCGTGAGTTCATGACACTGCGCGCCGCACTCTCGCGGTAGGGGGTGTGCCGAATCGGGGAGTCTCCTTCTTCACCAGCGGCGCCGCATCACCGATCGCGGGAGACTGGGTGGGCAGGCGGGCGGGGAGACGGGGTGTCCGCAAGGGGCTCCACTACCGTATCGAGATGAACGCGCCGACGGCGTGGCTGTGCCCTTTCCCGCACTCGGTGGAGGTGGTCCTTGATGCCGAAGACCGACCCATCCCGAGGCGTGCGCGTGCTCAGTCGATCGGTTGCGGCAGGTATCTCCCTCATTCTGGCGTCGTGCGCCGCCGGGGTGGTCATGGCCCTGGTTGGGGCCTTCCATGTCGCGGTGGTGGTTCCCCTGTCAGGCCTCCTCGGCTTCGTCCTGTACCGGCTTTGGCCCGCGACGGGCCCGGCGGTGCAACCGGCGCCGTCGGCGATATGGATTGCAGCCGTCGTGGTGGCCGCCTGTTCGGTCGCTCTGAACGCTTCAGTGCCGTCGGAGCAGATGATCGGTGGCCGGGACGGGGCCACGTATCTGGCCACTGCGGCGTGGCTCGCGGCCGATGGCGATCTCCTGGTGGAGGCTCGAGAACCGGCCTTCGCGGGGATTCCTGATCTGGATTACGCTGGCTACGGGTTCTACGACGCCCGGGGAGACGGCCGGCTGACTCCGCAGTTCCTTCACGCTCTGCCGGCGCTCGAGGCCACAGGGCGAGAACTGGGTGGAGTGTTTCTCATGCTTCGCCTCAATGCCATCCTTGGCGGGGTGGCCCTGCTGGCACTGTTTGGGTTCGCACAACTGCTCGTTCGGCCATGGCTGGCGTTGGTAGCCGAAGGATCCCTGGCTGCCAATCTGGTCTTCAACTACTACTCCCGGGCACCGTTCAGCGAGATCCTCGCCTTGCTCTTTGTGTTCGGAGGTCTCTGGGCGTTGTGGACGGCGTGGGAATCACGAGCCAGGACAACCGCGTGCCTCGCGGGACTCTTGCTGGGAGCGCCCGTGATGGCACGTATCGACGGTCTCGTGCTTGTGCTTCCGCTCATCGTGGTCCTGGCCTACGAGCGGAGCCGTTCCGGCGCGTCGCCGGATACCGATGGCCTGGTGCGTTCGGTATGGATCGGCCTGCTCAGCTCCTTGTTCGTTGCTTTCGCCGATCTCATCCTGATCGACCCGTCCTACCTGGCCCAGCGGCGAGAAGAGGTTCTCTTGCTGGTCGCGGGCATCATCGCGGTGGTCGCCGGCGACGTGCTGCTCGGCCGGCGCCTCGCAGCCTGGTCCCGCCGGGCAATGGCTCATCGCCGGCTGGTCTCCTCGGCAATGGCGGCACTCGTCGTGCTCGTGCTGGGCTACGCGTATTTCGTGCGACCTCACATTGAACAGGCCGCAGGGTCTCCCTATCTGATCGAGTTCGCGCGCGGTAGCGAAGCATTCGCCGACGCCGCCTCGCGATCTTTCGCAGAGCAGTCCGCCCGGTGGCTCGCCTGGTACCTGGGGCCCCTCGGCCTGGCCCTCGGAGTAGGCGGGTGGGCCCTGCTCACCAAACGGATGGTCGAAGGCCGAGCACGGCTGGCGGTCCCGTTCCTCGCCGCGTTCAGCGTTGTCACCCTGCTCTACCTCTGGCGGCCGAGCATCAACCCTGATCACATTTGGGCGATGAGGAGATTCCTACCGGTTGTCATCCCCGGGCTGCTGATCCTCGCCGCGTTCGCGATCGACGCTCTTCATGACTTGCGAGGCCCGATCGTGAGCCGGGCACGGCGAGGGGTGGCACTGGTTGCCGTGATCGCGATGGTGGGAGGTTCGCTGGCTGCATTGGTCCCGGTTGCCGCAGTCAACGAGTACCGGGGTCTCGCCGCTGATTTCGAGCGGGCGTGTGTTGCGATCGGCCCCGAGAGCGTGGTGCTCATCGTCGACACGCCGTCCGATCCTGTGGGAGCACGACTCGTCCAGAGCTTCCGAAGCTACTGCCAGGTTCCCGCCGCGTTCGGCACGACCACCGCGAAGAGCATCGGCTCTCTCGCCGCCGCGTGGAAACTGCAGGGGCGCCGTCTGTGGCTGGTTTCCTCGGCCCCGTCGTTCCTGGAGAGTCTGTCGGGAGGAAAGGCCACTCCGCTGGTCGTCGGAACATACGACGTCCTCGAGATCACTCTCAGCGAGCGGCCCAGTCGAATCGCGAAACTGGACGTAGCCATCTACGGAACGCTCGCACCGCTCGGGTGAGCAGGCGGCCGATCGAACCATCGTCGATCTGCATCCACGCCGTCTACGCGGTGGTGTTCTGATCGTGACCGTCGCCGGGGAGCGGGGAACGATCTCCTAGCCTGGCGCCATGCCGCACCGGTCCCGCCGCTTCCGGATCTCTCTGGCGTTTCTCACCGCGATGCGCCTCGTGGTCAACACCGCGCATCGTCTCGTCTACCCGTTTCTACCGGCGATCGCCCGCGGCCTCGGCATCTCCCTCGAACGGGCCGGTCTCATGGTGTCGGCCCGCTGGATCGCCGGGCTCGGCACTCCGGGCGTGGTGCGGGCGCTGGGCCGGGGGGAGCACCATCGCAGGCTCATCGCCGCCGGTCTCGCCGCCTTCGCCATGGGGGCGGCCATCACCTCCGCCAGCAACGTGTACCTCGGCGCCTTCGCCGGGTTCGCCCTCATGGGATTTGCCAAGCCCGTCTACGACGTCTCCTCCCAGGCCTACGTGGCGGACCGGGTGCCGTACGCGCGGCGGGCCCGCTACCTGGGGATCATCGAGCTCACCTGGTCCGGGGGGCTACTCGTCGGCGCCCCCGCCGCCGGCTGGCTCATCGACCGGGCCGGCTGGAACGCTCCGTTCTGGGTGATCGCAGTGCTCGCCGCCGTGGCGGTGACGCTGGTCGGGCTGGTACTTGACGGGTCGGCCGAGCAACAGGCCGGCCCCGGCGTCTCGGTGCCGTGGGACCGCTCCTCGGTCGCCTTCCTTCTCGTCGTCGGCATCCTCTCCGGTGCGTCCGAGGTGACGTTCGTGGTACTCGGCGCCTGGCTGGAGGACGGCTTCGGGCTCTCGCTCCTCACGCTCGGTGGGGTGGCGACGCTGATCGGGGTCGCCGAGCTGACCGGGGAGGGCGGCACCGTTGCCTTCACGGACCGGCTCGGCAAGCGCACCGCGGTGGCGATCGGGATCGTGGTGGCCGCCGCCGGCTTCTTGCTGCTCGCCGTCACCCACAGCTCGCTTCGCGCCGGCGTGGCGTCCACGATGCTCGCCTACCTCGGGTTCGAGTTCACCATCGTCTCCGCCATCCCGTTCGCATCCGAGATACGACCGCGGTCCCGGGCCCGATTCCTCGCCTGGATGGTGGTGGCGACGTACGTCGGACGCGGGGTGGGGGCCGCAGCCGGACCGGTGCTCTTCAATGCCTTCGGCGTCCTCGGTGACGCGGTGGTGGCGGCGCTCGCCAACGTGGCGGCGCTCGGCGTGTTCTTGGGCTGGGTGCGGGACGTGGCAGACGGGGCGGAGGTGCCGCCGGCCGTGCCAGACTCGGGGGGAACAGGGAGACGATCGTGACCCGTCCATCGCAAGGCATGCTCTTCACCGACCAGTACCAGCTGTCGATGGCGCAGCTCTACTTCAAAAACGGCCTGCATGAGCGGCTCGCTCAGTTCGACTACTGCTTCCGCACCTACCCCGACTATGGGCGCCACCAGGCCGGATACGGCGTCTTCGCCGGGTTGGAGACGTTGCTCGACTGGATGACCGATGTGCGGTTCACCGCCGAGGACCTGGACCTGCTGCGCAGCCAGACCGGGGTGGCGGGAGCCCCGGTGTTCGCCGACGACTTCCTCGAGTGGCTCGAAGCAGCCGGTGACTTCGGGGGGATCGAGATGCGGGCCATCCCGGAGGGACGGGTGGTCCACCCGCTCGCCCCGCTCGTCATCGTGCAGGGCCCGCTGGCGATGGCGCAGATCCTGGAGACGTCGTTGCTGAACCACCTCAACTATCAGACCCTCATCGCCACCAAGGCCTCCCGGGTCCACGAAGCGGGCCGGGGAGGGATGGTGCTCGAATTCGGGATGCGGCGGGGACCGGCGGAGGGAGCCAACGCCGGGACCAGAGCCGCGCTCATCGGCGGAGCAGACTTCAGCTCCAACGTGGGGATGTCCCACGAGCTGGGACTGCCCCCGAAGGGCACGCACGCCCACTCCATGGTGCAGGTCTTCATGGCGCTCGGCGAGGGCGAGCTGGGGGCGTTTCGCGCCTATGCCGAGGCGTATCCCGACGACTGCGTCCTGCTCGTCGACACCATCGACACACTCGAGAGCGGAGTCCCCAATGCCATTGAGGTGTTCGGGGAGTTGAGGAAGGGCGGCCACCGGCCGCTGGGGATCCGGCTCGACTCCGGCGACCTCGCCTATCTCGCCATCCAGGCGGCCCGGATGCTCGACGACGCAGGCTTCGAGGAGGTCGGCATCGTGCTCTCCTCCAACTTGGACGAGCTGGCCATCTGGCAGATCCTCGCCCAGATCCGGGAGGAGGCGCCCCGCTACGGCGTCGACCCGGAGAGGCTGACCGGCCGTCTCACCTACGGCGTCGGCACCCGGCTCATCGCCTCCCAGGGCCACGCCGCCCTCGACGGCGTGTACAAGCTCGTGGCCTTTCACGACGAAGGCGAGTGGGTGCCGGCCATCAAGGTCTCGGAATCGCCCGAGAAGATCCCGATCCCGGGAGACAAACGGCTGTGGCGGGTCTATGACCGGCGTGGCAACGCCACCGCCGACGTGGTCGGCATGGTGGGCGAGGACCTCCAGAACGGGAGCCCGCTCGTGCTCCATCACCCCTTCCGCACCTCGGTGCACCGGGTCCTGGAGCCCGGCGACGTGGCGCGGGTGGAACCGCTCCACATCCCGGTGTTCTCGGGCGGAGAGCGCCGTGAGGCATCGCCGTCCATCGAGGAGATGCGCCGCCGCCGTCTCGACGACCTCGAGCGCCTCGATCCCGGGGTACGCCGGCTGGTGAACCCGCACATCTACCACGTCTCGCTCACCGAATCGATGAAGCGGCTCCAGGAGGACCTCGTCGAGCGGCTCACCCCCTAGGGAAGAGGGCCCGGCCTGGCCCCGGGCGGCCCGTCAGCCGTCGGCGGGGGCGTTGAGGGCGGCGAGAGCGTCCTCCAGGGTCGCCCACGGCAGGTCGGCGCACTTGATCCGCACCGGGAAGCGGCGCACCCCCTGGAGTGCTTCGAGATCGCCGAGGGTGGCGCCGGGCCGATCGGGGTCGACCGGGTTCTCACCCTCCTCGATGCTCATCATCAGCTTGAAGCGATGGGAGAGGCTCCGAGCCTCCTCCACGGTCTTGCCGACGACGGCTTCGGCCATCATCGATCCCGAGGCCTGCGAGATCGAGCACCCCTCGCCGAGGATGCCGGCGGCGACGATGGTGCCGTCGCGGACCTCCAGGTCGAGGGCGAACTCGTCGCCGCAGGCCGGGTTCTGGCCTTCGGCGTGCACGTCGGCGTGCGGCAGGGCACCCCGGTGTCGGGGGTGCCGATAGTGGTCGAGGATGACGCTGCGGTAGAGGTCTTCGAGTGTCATGGGAGCCGATCAGGGGGTGCCGATACGATACCGCCTCCCCGCCGCGACGATCGCGGTGGTCGGAGACGGTCTCACGTGAGGCCGAAGAGGGCGCGGGCCCGATGCAAGCCGGCGACGAGGGCGTCGATGTCGCGCGTCGTGTTGTAGAGGTAGAGCGAGGCGCGGGCCGTTGCCGGCACCTCGAGGGCGCGCATCAGGGGCTTGGCGCAGTGGTGTCCGGCCCGCACCGCGACGCCGTTCTCATCGAGGATGGTGGCGATGTCGTGGGCGTGGATGTCGCCGAGGCTGAAGCTGAGCACCCCGCCTCTTCGTTCGACGTCGCCCGGTCCGAACACCCGCAGGTCGGGGATCTCGGCGAGCCGGTCGAGGGCGTAGCTGGTCAACTCCCGCTCGTGGCGGCGTACCTCAGACATCGAGATCTTCTCGAGGTAGTCGACGGCGGCCCCGAAGCCGATCGCCTGGGCGATCGGAGGGGTGCCCGCCTCGAACTTGTGGGGGACCGGGGCCCAGCGAGACTCGAAGAGCTGCACGTCAGAGATCATCTCGCCTCCCCCCTCGGCCGGTTCCATGGCCTCGAGGCGTTCCGGCCGGCCCCACAGGGCACCGATCCCGGTGGGGCCGAGCATCTTGTGGGCACTGAAGGCGAGAAAGTCGGCGCCGAGCTGTTGCACGTCCATCGGTCGGTGCGGTACCGCCTGGGCCCCGTCGACGACCACGAGGGCGTCCACCGCCCGGGCCGCTGCCACCAGTTGCTGCAGCGGGCCGAAGGCGCCGGTCACGTTCGACATGGCGGAAACGGCGACGATGGCAGCCCGCTCGTCGATCGTGTCCTCCAGGGAGGTGATGTCGACGGTGGCGTCCTCGTTGAGCGGCAGGTACACCAGCTCCGCCCCGGTGTGGCGGGCGACGAGCTGCCAGGGGACGACATTGGAGTGATGCTCCATCAAGGTGAGCACGATGCGATCCCCGGCCCGGAGGCGGTTGAGGCCCCAGCCGTAGGCGATCAGATTGAGGGCCGAGGTGGTGCCGCGCGTGAAGACGATCTCGGAGGGCGACCCGGCGTTGACGAGGTGGGCCACCTTGGCGCGGGCGTCTTCATAGGCGACCGTCGCCTCCTCGGCGAGGCGGTACACCCCGCGATGCACGTTGGCGTTGCTCGTCCGGTAGAAGTCCGAGACGGCGTCGATCACCTGCACCGGCTTCTGGGTGGTGGCGGCCGAGTCGAGGTAGACGAGCGGCGCGCCGTTGATCTCCCGCCGCAGGATCGGGAAGTCGTCCCGGAGCCGCTCGAAGTCCGTCATGACCCGGATTGTCGCGCCGTTTCGGGCCGGAAGCTCTCGTAGCCTCGTTCTTCGATGTCCTTGGCGAGATCGGGGCCACCGGTTGCGACGATGTGGCCGTCGACGAAGACATGGACCACATGGGGAGTGATGTAGTCGAGCATGCGCTGGTAGTGGGTGATGATGAGGAAGGCACGCTCGGGGGTGTGGAGCCGTTGCACCCCCTCGGCGACGGTGCGCAGGGCGTCGATGTCGAGGCCGGAGTCGGTCTCGTCGAGGATCGCCAGCTCCGGTTCCAGCACTGACATCTGCAGCACCTCGTTGCGCTTCCGCTCGCCACCAGAGAAGCCTTCGTTGAGGTAGCGGTCGGCGAACGACGCGTCCATCCCCAGCTCGCGCATGGCGTCCATCACCTTGAGCCGCAGCTCCAGCACCGTGTAGTCGGTACCGGTGCGGTTGGAGAGGGCGGTGCGCAGGAAGTTCACCACCGAAACGCCCGGGATCTCCTCGGGATACTGGAACCCGAGGAACATGCCGGCCCGGCCTCGCTCATCGGCGGGAGCCGCGGTGATGTCCTCGCCCTTGAAGGTCACCGTGCCGCCGGTGACGATGTAGCCGGGGTGGCCCATGAGCACGTTCGCCAAGGTGGACTTTCCCGAGCCGTTGGGCCCCATCAGGGCGTGGATCTCGCCGCGATTGACGGTGAGGGTGGTGCCTTTGATGATCTCGGTGCCCCCGACCGAAGCGTGCAGGTCGTCGATGATGAGCAGGGGTTGTTCGGAGGTCATGACAAGAGAGCTTAGCCGGACGCCAACTCTCTAAAACCTACGGCGTTAGTGCATATTGGCCGGAGGCGCCGCCTCGCCGCGCAGACCGGCGAGCAGCGCCGGGAAGCCGGCGACGTCGATGTCGTCGATGGGCGAGAAGATCTGCACGTAGAACCTCCCTACCCCCTCCGAGGCGTACTGCTCCAGCAGCGTCGCCGCCTGGTCCAGGGTGCCGTGGGGCACCCGATCCTCGGCGAAGTGGGCCTCCAGCTCGGCCACCTCGACGTCGCGGGAGGCCGCTTCGGCCGCCACCAGGTCCCGGTACTCGGCCCGGTCTCCGGCGACGTAGATGGACGACATGAGGGACAGCAGGATGTCATCGGGATCACGGCCTGCGTCGCGGGCCGCGTCTCGCATTGCCTCCCGTCGGGCCCGTAGGGAGGCGGCGTCGGAGGCGAAGACGTTGTAGTGATCGGCGAACCGACCGGCCAATGCCGGTGTCTTGCGCATGCCCTGCCCGCCCACCACGAGGGGGAGATCGCCGGTGGGGCGGGGTTGGACCGCGATGTCGGCCAGCCGGTAATGCCGGCCTTGGAAGCCTCCTTCGGTCCGGCCGAAGGCGGCCCACAGGTAGGCGAGGGTGTCGAACATGAGGCTGTAGCGGTCCCGCAGCGGCGGCATCTCGAGCCCGAAGGCAGCATGCTCGGACTCCATCCACCCGGTGCCGACCCCGAGTTCGAAGCGCCCGCCCGACATCTGATCGACGGTGGCGGCGGTCTTGGCGATCACCGCCGGGTGGCGGAACGTCACCGGGGTCACCAACACCCCGAGCTTGATGCGGTTGGTCTCGCGGGCGATCCCGGCGAGGGAGGTGATGGCTTCGGGGATCGACTCGGAGGAGTGCATGTTGAGGTAGTGGTCGGAGCGGGCGAAGACGTCGAATCCGGCGACCTCGGCGGCCCGCGCCACCGCGAGCAGGTGCTCGTAGGTGCCGCCGAACTGCGGCTCGGTCATCACTCCGTATTGCATGGTGTCTCCCATCGGTCCGCCGCTTCCCCTCTGATTCCTCCCAGCTCGGCGCCACGCCGGTGCCGATCGGATCCGGCCAGTTCAGGCGGCGAGGGTCTCCATGACGGCCTGCAGGCTGGCGACGTCGATCTCGCCTGCGATGCGTCCGGCGACGTTGCCGTCGGCGTCGACGAAGACCCAGAACGGGGTGGCATCGCCGCCGAAGGCGGTCATCACGTGGGCGGCGTCGTCGTCGGCGAGCACCGGCGGGGTCCATCCCTCGCGCTTCAGCCACGTCCACGGTGGGTAGTTGGGGCGATCGGGGGAGATCCAGGTCGACACCGTCACCAGGCCGACGCCGGAAACCCCACCGGTGGAGTCGAGCCATTGCTGCACCGCCGGCACCTCGGCCTGGCAATGGCTGCACCAATGGGTGACGAACATGATCGCCATCGGGCCGCTGTCGCGCGTGATCTCGACCGGGTTGCCGTCGTAGTCGGTGCCGGTGACCTCGGGGATCGGTGTCCCCATCGCCGGGTCGTCTGCGGTGGTCGGCAGCACCGGCAGGGTGTCACCGGTGATGACCGGTTCCGCCACCCCCGCGCTCGTGGTGTCGCTGGGGGAATTCCCGCCACTGAGCACGATGGCGACGACGAGGAGCACCGCGATGGCGCCGAAGACGATGGCGAGTATCGGAACGGAGGGCTTCGTCTTGCGCGACGTGGAGCCCGCCTTCTTGGTGGTCGTCATCGTGTCCTCCTCACGGGTGCCGGGCAGCGGTGCGGAGCCTCATCATGCCGTCTTGTCGCGGCTATTGAGACGGGCCACCGCCATCAGCACGACGATGAGAGCAAACCCGCTGAACGCCTGGTACGGGATCGACACGAACCCGAACTGGTTGAAGTAGGCGGCGTTGCAGGGCGTGGTGGTGGAGCATTGCCCGCTCCCGAACTGGGGGAAGTTCTGGATGAAGTAGTGGTACCCGGCGAGCAATGCCCCGATGAGCGCCAGCGGGGTTGCGGCGGCGGCGACGGCCCGGTCCCGTTTCCACGCCGCCAGGCCGAGCACCACGACGAGCGGGTACATGGCGATGCGCTGGTACCAGCAGTACTGGCAGGGGACGAGGTTGACGATCTCCGAGTAGTAGAGGCTGCCAAGGGTGGAGACGGCGGCCACCAGGAAGGCGAAGGGCAGCTCCCACCCTGTGAGGCCGTCGCGGATTTGCCGGGCGACGCGGGAGGCCGGGGCGGAGAATCGCGCTCCGATCGCCAGCAGCACGGCCGCCACCACCGCGGCGTCGGCGGCGAGTGCCAGCAACGAGAAGAACAGGCGCATTGTCTTGAAATCGAACATCGTTGTCTCCTGGGACCGGCGAGCAGGCTATCAGCCCGCGACCGGGCTCGCTATCGTCCCTGCCCCGTGGCGGTACCATCGCCGCATGGGCGCCGTATCGCTGGCTCTGGGACTCCTCGTGCTGCTCGGAGTCATCGCTGCCGCCTTCTGGTGGCAGGAGCGACGGCGTCAACCCGATCGGGCGGTCGTGTACGGGATGGACGAGGCGGTGGAGTACGTCACCGAACGCCTCTCCGATGCCGGGCGGGAGCTGTTGAGCCGCCACGACGTGCGGCGCATCCTCGAGTGGCAGATGCAGTTCCTGCACCAGCGCCTGGCAGAGGACGGGCCTGAGATCCCGCTGGTCATCGGCGGCCCGGAGGTGGCCGAGGAGATCCGGGAGCAGGCGTCGCGCCACGGTCACACCTACCCACCCGAAGCGGTTCGCGGCGTGCTCGAACTCCAGACCGGGTACCTGGCGTCGATCGGCGCCATCGCCGAGCCGGCCTCCGAGGCGGAGGTCCGGGAGGTGCCGGAGGGGAGCACGGGCCGCGACGGGGAGGCCTGACGGCGCAGGCCGTGCCTGGCGCCCCGACTACCTTTGGTGGTGCGGTCCGGGTATCTTGACAACACGGAGGCAACGCCGGAAAGGTCAATGAGCCGTATCCGTCGATTCGAGGATCACCGTTTTGTCGGCACACGAGACGACATGGTCGTCTACGACTGCGACGACGACGACGCATTCCGCGCGCTCGAACACCGCCTCGCCTCCGAGGACCTCGTCGCGGCCAACCTGTTGCAGGCGTTCGGACCGGACACGCTCGCCGAAGCGCGCAACCGCGGGTTCCGTGTCCGGTGACGAGGTTCATCGACGCCCACGTCCACCCGCCGGTTCCCGAGTTTCTCAATGGTCCGCTGGCGCCGTATCTCGACGGCCTCGAGGCCTACCTCGGGACGAAGGTCGCTTCCATGACGCCCGAGGAGCTCGCCGGGTACTACCGGGACCGGGACGGCAGGGCCCTGCTGCTCGGATGGGATTCGCAGGCGGCGACCCGGCAGCGGGCGTTCTCGAGCGAGGACGTGGCCGCCATCGTCGCCGTCGCCCCCGAGGTCTTCTGGGGGTTCGGCTCGGTGGATCCCAGCCAGGGAGCCGAGGCGGTCGGCCGGGTGCACGACGTTGCCCGGCTCGGACTGGCCGGGCTCAGCTTCCATCCCGCCGCCCAGGGATTCCTGCCCTCGGCCCGCATGGTCGGGCCCATCTGGGAGACGGCCGCCGAGCACGACCTGGTGTGTCTCATCCACACCGGCTTCACCCGCCTCGGAGCCGATTCCCCCGGCGGGTCGGGGATCGTGCTCGACCCGGCGCGGCCCCTCCACGTCGACGTGGTGGCGGCACGGTATCCGAACCTGCGCATCGTGCTCTCCCACTTCG
Organism: uncultured Acidimicrobiaceae bacterium; assembly: GCA_964443425.1. GTDB lineage: Bacteria > Actinomycetota > Acidimicrobiia > Spongiisociales > UBA5794 > CAYQEC01. The sequence continues at coordinate 3,673 of CAYUDA010000010.1, read as the reverse complement.
GGCAGCTGTGGCGCGACGAGGCGATCGCCATCGCCTCCCACAAACAGAACGTTCATCTCTGCCTTGCCGGTCAGTCACCGAAGGCGATGGATCCCGAGCTCCTCGCCCAGATCCGTGGACCCCTGGCGGGCCGGGTTCACTTCGGGAGTGACTTCCCCTTCCAGTCTCCCGACGCCTGGCTGGCGGAGTGGGATTCCCTCGGGCTGCCGGACGACCTGAGCCGGGCGGTGCTCGTCGACAACGCCCTCCGTCTCATCGAGGGTGACGGTCCAGCCGCAACCTGACCACCGGCGTCGGTGCGACCGAGGCGCCGTCAGTTCCCGTCGGGCACCTCGTCGCCCACTTCCGCACCGAGGCCGGCGGCGACGAGGCGGGACACTTCCTGCTCCCGGTAGTGGAAGAAGTGGTCGCTGCCCTCCAGGAGGTGGACCGGCGCCCCAATCGAGGCGGCGTAGCGGGTGAGGGCATCGACGTCGATCATCTGATCATGGTCGCCGACGATGAAGGAACGGGGGGTGGGGCGGAGCGATACCGGCTCGGGCATGCGCAACGCGCCCTCGGCGACGACCGGAGGGGCGATGCCGACGTAGGGGACGTCGGCCCGGTCCCGGGCCTGCCACCGCAGGGCGACGGTGCCGCCGAACGACCAGCCGGCGATGCCGAAGGGGAGGTCCGGGAATCGAGCGAGGGCGTGATCCACCGCGGCCGCCACGTCGTCGAGCTCCCCGATCCCGTAGTCGTGGCGCCCGGTGGAGAGCCCGACACCGCGGAAGTTGAAGCGCAGCACGGCGAACCCCATCCGCACCAGGGATCCGGTGATGGCGGCCATCAGCGGAGCGCGCATCGATCCCTCGGCGAGGGGATGGGGGTGGCACAACACCGCTCCCAGGGTCGGCTCCTCGGCAATGTCCCAGCGGGTCTCGAGTGCGACGCCGGGTGGTCCCGGGATCGTGGTCACGGCTCGAGGGCGCCTTCCACCCCGCGGCATCGCGCCCGGAATGTCACGTCGTCGAGTACCGGACCGGCGGGTCCGTAGACCCGCAACACGAGGAGGTCGCCGTCGGGAACCTGCTCCAAGATGTGCTCTCGGCTCCCGGCGTCGCCGTCGATCAGTCCCGCCGGGTCGACGGAGACCACGACGGCAGACCACTCGCCGTCGGGGGGCGGGCCGTCGGCCCAATGCCGGTAGGCGGGCTTGAGGGTGGCCGGGGGCCGGCCCCCTGCCGGGTGGAGGACGATCTCGTCTCCCGCGGTGGCGGAACCTCGTGGGACGAATGCCACCACGGTCGCTCCACAGGCGAGGGCCCGCAGATCGGGCAGTGGGAGCGGCAGCATGGGCCGGAGTCTACGAGGCGGTCTCAGAGCCGAGCGAACCAGACCGCTGCCGCCGCCAGGATGGCGAGGCCGGTGAGGAGAGCAGCGAGGATGAGGTAGCGGGTCTGCACGATCCGGAGGCAGCGTAGCCGCCGTCGCAGGGCCGGTCGGTGCTGGGAGAGGCCCGGGATCGGTGGGGTACCGCCGCGCTAACCTCGGTCATGCAGTCCTTTCCCCTCGGCAACCCGGAGGCACGGTGTACGACGTCGTCATCATCGGGGGCGGACCGGGCGGCTACGCCGCCGCCCTCTACGCGCACAATTTCGGTCTCGAGGTGGCCCTCGTCGAGAAGGACACCGTGGGCGGGACCTGCCTGCTGCGGGGCTGCATTCCCGCCAAGTCGTGGCTCCAGACCGCCGAGGTGTTCTCCACGGTCCGTGACGCAGCCACCTTCGGAGTGAACGTCGCCGAACCCACCCTCGACTGGGCGGCGGCGCTACGGCGCAAGAACGAGGTGGTGGCGGGGCTGGTGCATGGCCTGCAAGGTCTGCTGAAAGCGCGTGGTGTCGATGTCGTCTCCGGAGTGGGGAAGCTCGCCGCCGGTGGCGTCGCGGTCGACTCCGGCGACGGCGAGACCAGCCAGCTCGAAGCTCGCAGCGTCATCCTCGCCATGGGCTCGGTGCCGCGCACCATTCCCGGGTACGACTTCGACGGCCGTCTCATCGTGTCGAGCAACGAGGCCCTCGACTGGGAGCAGCGACCCGACCGGGTCGCCATCGTCGGCGCCGGTGCCATCGGTTGTGAATTCGCCGCGGTGCTGGGCGAGACGGGCTCCACCGTCCATCTCTTCGAGGTCATGGACCAGGTGGTGCCCGGTTTGGAGCCGGATGCCGCCAAGATCCTGCAACGAGCCCTCAAGGCGAAAGGCGTCAACGTCAAGACCGGTGTGGTGGTGGACCGGCCCCAGAAGCGCGACGACAGCGTGGTGGTGCCCTTCGGTGACGACTCGGTCGAGGTCGACGTCGTGTTGGTGGCGGTGGGCCGGGCTCCTCTGACCGAGGGCGTCGGGCTCGAAACCACCAACGTCCAAGTCGACCACGGATTCGTCGTCGTCGACCCCGCCACCATGGAGACCGGCGAGCCCGGGATCTTCGCGGTGGGCGACATCGTCGCCGGCACCCAACAGCTCGCCCACGCCGCCTTCGCCGAGGCCATCGCCGCCATCAGCTACATCGCCACCGGGATTCCCGCCCCGGTGGATCATCGTGCCATCCCGCTGGTGGTCTACACCCACCCCGAGGTGGCGAGCGTGGGCCTCACCGAGGCTCGGGCCCGGGAGGCGGGATTCGACGTCGAGGTCTCCACCCACGGCATGCGCGGGTTGGGCCGGGCTCTGGTCATGGGACACACCGACGGGATCGTGAAGGTGGTCGCCGCCAAGGACGGCCCCATCCTCGGGGCGACCGTAGTCGGCCCGGTGGCCGGCGAGCTGATTCACGAGTTGATGTACGCCGTGGCGTGGGAAGCGCTCCCCGCCGAGGCGGCCGCCTTCATCCACGCCCACCCGACCATTGCCGAGGCCATTGGAGAGACCCTGCTCTCCTCGGCGGGACGGCCCCTGCACTGATGTCTTGCGATCTGATGGCGGGTAGGTTTGGAGATACCGGAAGGAGAGCGCACCCATGGCCGTAACGGTCACGATGCCCCAGCTCGGTGAGACGATCACCGAAGGCACCATCCTCAGCTGGGCCAAACAGCCTGGCGACACCGTCGAAGCCGACGAGGTGCTCCTCGAGATCTCGACCGACAAGGTCGACACCGAGGTGCCGTCGCCCGCTTCGGGGATCGTCCAGGAGATCCTGGTCGCCGAGGGTGAGACCGTGACGGTGGGGACGCCACTCGCCGTGATCGCGTCGGCCGACGAGGCTCCGGGCGCGGCGGCGCCGTCCCCGGAAGCTCCGGCAGAACCGGCTCCGGCTCCGGCGGTGGAAGCTCCGGCTCCCGTTCCGGTCGCGGAAGCTCCGGGAGTCCCACCCGCCGCCGTTCCCGCGGCCGCGGCGACGGTGTCCACCCCACCCCTCGAACCCGACCCCGATGCCGACCCCGACGCTCCCCGCCGCGCCGTGCTGTCCCCGGTGGTGCGCCGGCTCGCCGCCGAGCACGGCATCGACCTCAACCTGGTGGCCGGGACCGGCGAAGGAGGACGCATCACCCGCAAGGACGTGATGACCCTCATCGACGCCGGAGTGGCCCGTTCCGGCGCCGGGAGCCCCCCGCCGCCGGCGCCTGGAGCACCTCCGGCTCCTGCCGCCACGGTCACCTTCGAACCGGCGGCAACTCCGGCCCCGCCCCCGGTCGC
>CAYUDA010000009.1:0-19996 GCA_964443425.1 uncultured Acidimicrobiaceae bacterium | reverse complement strand
AACTCGCTGTCGGGTGTCGCCGCCGCCATGGCGGGATTCGTCATCCAGAACAGCGCCCTCATCATCGGTGGAGCCCTGGTGGGCGCCGCCGGGCTCATCCTCACCATGCAGATGAGCGATGCGATGAACCGGTCGCTGGCCAACGTGCTCTTCTCCGGCTTCGGCACGGAAGGGGCCGGGCCGGTCAGCACCGGCGACAAGCCGGTGAAGGCCGCAACCCCCGACGACGTGGCGATCGCCCTCGCCTACGCCGAGCACGTGGTGGTGGTTCCCGGTTACGGCATGGCAGTGGCCCAGGCGCAGCATGCGGTGCGGGACCTCGCCCTCGCCCTCGAGGCACGCGGCGTCGATGTCACCTACGCCATCCACCCGGTGGCGGGGCGCATGCCCGGTCACATGAACGTGCTGCTGGCAGAGGCCGACGTGCCCTACGACCAGCTGCTCGATCTCGACCAGTCGAACCCGCGGATGTCGCAGACCGACGTGGCACTCGTGATCGGCGCCAACGACGTCGTCAATCCGTCGGCGCGTGACGACCCCGCCAGCCCCATCTACGGCATGCCGATCCTCGAGGTGGACAAGGCACGCACGGTGATCGTGGTGAAGCGGAGCCTGTCGCCGGGATTCGCCGGCATCGACAACCCGCTCTTCTACCTCGACAACACCATGATGTTCTTCGCCGACGGCAAGGCGGCGATGGAACAGGCACTGAAGGCGCTGGCAGACGTTTAGGGTGACCGGCATGATCGATCAGCCCGCTGCCCGGACCTCGGTGAGCGTCACGAGCTGATCGTGGAGTTCGCCGAGGTCCTGCGCCGGCGCCGCATGGTGCGCAATTACACCGACGAGGCGGTGGATCCCGCCGCGATCGACCGGATCCTCGACGCCGCCCGCCGCGCCCCGTCCGCGGGCTTCAGCCAGGGCCAGTCCTTCGTGGTGGTCACCGACCCCGACCGGCGTCTCGCCGTCGCCCGGCTCGCCGGCGAGGACGAGTACCTGGCCGCCGGGTTCGACCCCTGGGTGTCGCGGGCCCCCGTGCAGGTGGTGGTGTGTGTCTCGGAGGCTCGCTACCACGCCCGCTACCAGGAGCCCGACAAGCTCGATGCCGACGGGCGCGAGATCGACTGGCCGGTCCCCTACTGGTGGGTGGATGCCGGAGCGACGGTGATGATGCTGTTGCTGGCGGCGGTCGACGAAGGGCTGGCCGCCGGCTTCCTCGGCGCCCATGCCGTGCCCGACCTGAAACGGCTCCTCGACATCCCCGACGAGGTGTCCCCGGTGGGTATCGTCACCATCGGCCACCGCGCTCCCGACCGCCGTTCGGGATCGCTGCGCCGCGGCCGCCGCTCCGCCGCCGACGTGGTCCACCGGGAGCGGTGGAACCACCACGAGATGTAAAGAGAACTTGACATCACCGGTGACGCCGCTACGGTGAATCCCATGCCCGGCGTCGCCGCATCCTCCCCCTGAGGCCCACGTTGCTCGAACTCCTCAACCTCCACAAACGCTACGGCGACGTCGCCGCCCTCGACGGCTGCGCCTTCCGGGTGCGGCGGGGGGAGCTCCTCGGCTTCCTCGGACCCAACGGTGCCGGCAAGACCACCGCCATGCGCAGCATCTTCGGCCTGGTCCGCCCCGACGAGGGCACGGTGCACTGGGACGGGGCCGCCATCACCCCCGCCGTCCGCCTCTGCTTCGGCTACATGCCCGAACAGCGCGGCCTCTACCCGCGGATGCGGATCCTCGACCAGCTCGTCTACTTCGGGCGCCTCCACGGCATGGACAAGGCCGCCGCCGAGCGCCGCTCCCTGGAATGGCTGGAACGGCTCGGGGTCTCGGAGCGCCGCGACGGGCGACTCGAGGAACTCTCCCACGGGAACCAGCAGCGCATCCAGCTCGCCGCCGCCTTGGGCCACGATCCCGACCTCCTCGTGCTCGACGAGCCGTTCGCCGGCCTCGACCCGCTCGGGGTGCAAGCGATGAGCGACATCCTCGCCGAGCGGGCCGGTGCCGGAACCGCCGTCGTCTTCTCCAGCCACCAACTCGACCTGGTCGAGGATCTGTGCGAGGACGTCGTCGTCATCAACGAAGGGAGGATCGTGCTCGACGGCCCGGTGCGCGAGCTGCGGGCCCGCTCTCCCCATCGTTACCTCGACGTCCAGGTCGCCGGCACCGCCATCGACTGGGCAGCTCAGATCCCCGGCGCCGAAGTGGTGTCGACCGGCGACGGGCGGGCCCGGCTCCGTCTCGACGACACCGCCGATCTCGGCGCCATCGTGGCGCTGGTGCAGCAGGCGGGAACGGTGCGCCAGTTCAGCTTCGAACCGCCCAACCTGTCCGAGGTCTTCCGGGAGGCGGTGCAACGATGAGGACCACATCTTCGTTGCTGCTGGTGGCGGTCCGCGACTTCAAGGAGCGGGTCACCAGCCGGGCGTTCCAGCTCTCCACCGGCCTCACCGTGCTGCTGGTGGTCGGCATCATCGTCGCTCCCAGCTTCCTCGACGGCGTTGGCGCCACCCACTGGAGCATCGGCATCGTCGACCAGGTCGACCCCGGGCTGGCGACACAGGTGAAGGCTGCCGCCCCCATCGGGGACCTCACCGTCGACACCACCTCCTACGACGACCTCGCCGCGGCCAAGACCGCCCTCGAGAACGGAGACGTCGACGTCGTCGCCTCCCCCGACCAGGTGTTCGTAGACCCCAACACCGACCCCACCCTCACCGCCCTCGTCCAGGCGTCGCTCACCTCCCACGGCGCCCTCGAGCGAGCCGCCGGTTACGGGCTGACCGCCACCGACCTCGCCGACCTGCTCCATGCCTCCCCGGTCACCACGGTCGGCGCCACCAACGCCACCGACGCCTCGAACCGCGGCTTCGCCTTCGCCGCCACCGTGTTCCTCTTCATCTCGATCGTCACCTACGGTCAGTGGATCCTCATCGGCGTCATCGAAGAGAAGACCAACCGGGTAGTCGAGGTGGTGCTCGGGGCGGTGCGACCTCACACGCTGCTGGCGGGCAAGATCCTCGGGATCGGCGCCCTCGGGCTCGCCCAGTTGATCGTGGTGGGCGGGATCGCCCTCACCGGCCTCCGCCTCCAGAACGCCTTCAACATCCCCACCGCCACCCCCGCCATCATGGGAGCCGTCTTCGTCTGGTTCATACTCGGGTTCGCCTTCTTCGCCACCGCCTACGCCGCCGCCGGTTCTCTCGTCTCCCGACAGGAGGAGGCGCAGAACGCCGCCTTCCCCCTCACCATCCTGCTGATGGTCGGCTACTTCGTGGCGTCGTTCTCGCTCAGCGGGGAGAACACCGTCCTCCGGGTCGCCTCCTTGCTCCCCCCCTTCGCCCCCATGACCATGCCGCTGCGGATGGCGACCGGCGAGGCGGCACTGTGGGAGATCGGACTCTCGATGGCGCTCATGGTGGCCGCCATCTACCTCCTGGTGCGCCTCGCCGGCAAGATCTACAGCGGCGGGCTGCTGCACACCGGAGCCAAGGTGAAGCTGCGGGACGCCTGGCGCGGCGCCGAGGTCTGAGGGCCGCTTCCACTCCGGTGGTCGGTCGCTAGGATGCCCGGCACCCCCGTCGGCGAAACCCTGGCGAGAAACATGAAGTTCACTCTCACGCGCCGCTCTCCCTACGCACCACGGGTCGAGTTCGTGGAACGGAAGGGCGCCGGCCATCCCGACACCATTTGCGACCACCTCGCCGAGGAGCTGGCCCGCGAGCTGGCCAGCGAATACCTCGCCCACACCGGACGTGTCCAGCATTTCAACGTCGACAAGGCCGTGCTCGCCGCCGGGACGGTCGACGTCGGCTTCGGCGGTGGCCGCCACACCAAGCCGTCCAAGCTCGTACTCGTCGGCAAGGCCGACTCCACCAAGGCCTGGGCCCCCAACCCTGAAGCCCTCGCCTTCTCCTACAAGGACAAGCTGCTCGAGCTGCTCCCCGACGCCACCCCGGAGGCCTTCGAGGTCGAGATCTGGCTCAACCAGTCGTCGGTCGCCCTCGCCGCGGTGGTGACCTCCCGCTTCGACGACGCTCCACTCGCCAACGACACCTCCTTCGCCGCCGTGTCCCAGCCCCGCTCCCCACTCGAAGAGACCGTGCACCGGGTCGAACACCACCTCAACGACGCCGCCTTCCGAGCCGCGGTGCCGGTGGGGCGCGACATCAAGGTGATGGGGGCCCGGGTCGAGGGCGAGACCCACCTCACCGTGGCGGTACCGGTGCTGGCCCGCGCCGTGCACAACCGGGCAGAGTACGAGGCGGCGCTGACTGCGGTGCACGATGCTGCAGTCTCACTCGCCACCCCCATCCTGGGATCGTCGGTGGAGGTCATGGTCAACCGGGGCGACGGCGACGACACCCCCTACCTCACCCTCACCGGCACCTCGGCCGAGGCCGGCGACGACGGTCAGGTGGGACGTGGCAACCGCTTCGGGGGCCTCATCACCCCCTACCGTCCCATGAGCCTCGAAGCCACCGCCGGCAAGAACCCGGCCGCCCACGTCGGGAAGACCTACCACGCGGTCGGCGCCGACATCGCCCGCCGCCTCCAGGACGAACTCGACGTCGCCGAGACCACGATCCGCCTCCTCAGCTCGATCGGGCGCCCCGTCACCGACCCCGAGGCGGCCCACGTCGAGATCGCCGGCGATGCCGACGAGGCCAAGGTCGAAGCCATCGTCAAGGAGTGCTTCGCCGACTGGCGCGGGGTACGCGACCGCCTCATCGCCGGGGCGTACGAGCTGTACTGAGGGACCGGGAACAGGGCGACATCGCGCTCGCCCGATCGGCGCCGCTCCGGCAAATACCCTGGTCGCGGGCCTGCGGGACCGGCCTCACGGGATTGTTGTGTCGCCGGGTACGGTCTACGATCCCCGCACACCGAGGTGCGGTCGGGTCGGGTCCCCGGCCCTCCGACCGGCCTCCCGGACGAGGGCAACGTGATGAGTCGAGCGCAGCAGCAGCGGGAGGGACTGTACGACCCCACGCTCGACCACGACTCGTGTGGCATCGGTTTCGTCGCCGACATCAAGGGGCGCAAGAGCCGGCGCATCATCGACCAGGGTCTCACCGTCCTCACCAACCTCACCCACCGCGGCGCGGTGGGCGCCGATCCCCTCGCCGGTGACGGGGCCGGCATGCTGATCCAGATCCCGGACGCCTTCTTCCGCTCCCCCGCCGCCGGCCTCGACTTCGAACTTCCTCCCCCCGGCCACTACGGCGTCGGCATGGTCTTCCTCCCCCGCGACGAGGCCGACCGGGTCGCCTGCGAGAACGCCGTCACCGAGATCACCCTCCGCGAGGGCCTGGTCCCGCTCGGCTGGCGCGACGTCCCCGTCGACCCTTCCTGCCTCGGCGAGAGCGTCAAGCCGATCGAGCCCGTGATCCGCCAGATCTTCGTCGGGTGGGGCGACGCCACCACCGACGTCGACGGCTTCGAGCGCAAGCTCTTCGTGGTGCGCAAGCAGGCCCACTCCCAGATCCGGGAGCGCACGCCGCACATCATGGAGGCGGGCGAGTACTACATGCCGTCGCTGTCGGCCCGCACCATCACCTACAAGGGGATGATGCTGGCCGTGAACCTGGCGGTCTACTACCGCGACCTCGCCGACCCGGCCGTCGAGTCTGCCCTCGCCCTGATCCACCAGCGGTTCTCCACCAACACGTTCCCGAGCTGGCGTCTCGCCCAACCGTTCCGCTACCTGTGCCACAACGGCGAGATCAATACCCTGCGAGGCAACATCAACTGGATGCAGGCCCGGCGCCAGACGATGTCGTCCGACGTGCTGGGCGACGACCTGGCCAAGTTGTGGCCTCTCATTGGCGACGGTGCCTCCGACTCGGCCACCTTCGACAATGCCCTCGAGCTGCTGCTCGCCGGCGGTTACTCCCTGGCCCACGCCATGATGCTGATGATCCCCGAGGCGTGGTCGGAGAACACCCTGATGGATCCGGAACGCCAAGCGTTCTACGAGTACCACGCCGCGGTGATGGAACCGTGGGACGGCCCGGCGGCGGTGGCCTTCACCGATGGGCGCCAGATCGGCGCCACCCTCGACCGCAACGGCCTCCGCCCCGCCCGCTACTTCATCACCGACGACGACCTGGTGGTGATGGCCTCCGAGATGGGGGTGCTCGACATCCCCGAAGAGGGCATCGTCAAGAAATGGCGCCTCCAGCCGGGGAAGATGCTGCTCATCGACCTCGAGCAGGGGCGCATCATCGGCGACGACGAGCTGAAGGCGGACCTTGCCGGGGCCAAGCCCTACCGCAAGTGGCTCGACGAGACCCAGATCCGGCTGCGTGAGCTGCCGCCCGAGGTGGCGTCGATGCGCCCCGACGGCAAGACACTGCGGGAGGCGCAGCAGGCCTTTGGCTACACGAGGGAGGACATCGAGTTCTTCCTCAAGCCGATGGCGATCGAAGGCAAGGACCCAATCGGGTCGATGGGCCGCGACATCCCGCCGGCGGTGCTCTCCGACCGGCCCAAGCTGCTCTACGACTACTTCAAGCAGAACTTCGCCCAGGTGACGAACCCTCCCATCGATCCCATCCGGGAGGAGATGGTGATGTCGCTCGTCTCGCTCATCGGTCCCAAGCCGAACCTGCTCGACCTCAACACGGGTGGATCCCACCGCCGCCTCGAGGTGGAGCAGCCGATCCTCACCAACGTCGACCTGGAACGGATTCGCCGCATCGAGAACCACGTCGACAACGCCTTTCGCACCATCCGGCTCGGCATCTGCTACCCGGCGAGTGAGGGAGCCGCCGGCATGGGACCCGCCCTCGCCCGGCTCTGCGAGCAGGCGTGCCGCGGGGTGCGCGACGGCTTCAACATCCTCATCCTCTCCGACCGTTGCATGGACGTCGATCGGGTGGCGATCCCGGCACTGCTCGCCACCTCGGCGGTCCACCACCACCTGATCCGGGAGGGCCAGCGCACCAACGTCGGCCTCGTGGTGGAGACCGCCGAAGCCCGCCAGGTCCACGACTTGTGCCTGCTCGGCGGGTACGGAGCCGAAGCCATCAACCCCTACCTCGCCTTCGACACCATCTCGGCGATGCTCGACGAGCTCCCCGACGGGATCACGGTGGAGGAGGCGCAGCGCCGCTACGTCAAGGCGCTCGACAAGGGCATGCTCAAGGTGATGTCCAAGATGGGCATCTCGACATTCCAGTCCTACTGCGGGGCGCAGATCTTCGATGCCGTCGGGCTGGCAAGCGATTTCGTCGACCACTACTTCACCGGAACCCACTCGGCGGTCGAGGGAGTGGGATTGGCCGAGATCGCCGAGGAGACGATGCGTCGCCACCGCAAGGCCTTCGAGTTCACCCCCTTGTGGCGCGACGGCCTCGACGTCGGCGGCGACCTCGCCTTCCGCCTCCGCGGCGAGCAGCACGTGTGGACCCCCGAGACGATCACCATCCTGCAACACGCGGTGCGGGAGGGCAGCTTCGAGAAGTTCCAGGACTACACCGCCATGGTCAACGACCAGACCCGCAAGCTGAAGAACCTGCGGGGGTTGTTCGACCTCAGGTTCCTCGACGAGCCGATCCCCCTCGAGGAGGTGGAGCCCGCCACCGAGATCGTGAAGCGCTTCGCCACCGGCGCCATGTCGTTCGGGTCAATATCTTGGGAGGCCCACACCACCCTCGCCATCGCCATGAACCGGCTCGGAGCGAAGTCCAACACCGGAGAGGGCGGCGAGGAACGGAGCCGGTACACCCCACTGGACAACGGCGACTCCGCCCGCTCCGCCGTCAAGCAGGTCGCCTCCGGGCGCTTCGGAGTCACCACCGAGTACCTGGTGAACGCCGCCGACATCCAGATCAAGATGGCCCAAGGCGCCAAGCCGGGCGAAGGGGGCCAGCTCCCGGGACACAAGGTGAACGAGTGGATCGCCAAGGTGCGCCACTCCACGCCCGGGGTCGGCCTCATCTCCCCGCCGCCGCACCACGACATCTATTCGATCGAGGACCTCAAGCAGCTCATCCACGACCTCAAGTGCGTGAACCCCCAGGCCCGCATCAGCGTCAAGCTGGTCTCCGAGGTCGGGGTCGGCACCATCGCCGCCGGCGTGGCCAAGGCCTACGCCGACCACGTCCTCATCTCCGGCAACGAGGGCGGGACCGGCGCCAGCCCCCTCACCTCGATCATGCAGGCAGGGTCGCACTGGGAGATCGGGCTGGCGGAGACCCATCAGACGCTGGTGGCGAACCGGCTGCGAGGCCGGATCGCGGTCCAGACCGACGGCGGGATCCGCACCGGGCGTGACGTGGTGGTGGCAGCGATGCTCGGCGCCGACGAGGTCGGCTTCGGGACCGCCGCCCTCATCTCCGAAGGCTGCATCATGATGCGCAAATGCCACCTCAACACCTGCCCGGTCGGGGTGGCGACCCAAGACCCCGAGTTGCGCAAGCTGTTCCCCGGCCAGCCCGAACACGTCGTCAACTTCTTCATGTTCGTCGCCGAGGAGACGCGCCAGCTCATGGCGCGTCTCGGCTTCCGCACCTTCGCCGAGATGATCGGCCGCAGCGACCGCCTCGACCAGCAGGCCGCCATCGCCCATTGGAAGGCAAAAGGCCTCGACTTCTCCCGGATCCTGCACCGGCCCGAGGCCGGGCCCGAGGTGGCGACCTACAACTCCGAGCAACAGAACCACGCCCTGGAGAAGGCGCTCGACAACCGCCTCATCGAGCTGGCGGCACCGGCCCTGGAGCGGCGGGAGCCGGTGATGATCGAGATGCCGATCTCCAACACGGACCTCACGGTGGGAGCGATGCTCTCCGGTGAGGTGGCGCGCCGCTACGGCCACGACGGGCTCGACGACGGCACCATCTCGATCCGTTTCGTCGGAACCGCCGGCCAGAGCTTCGCCGCCTGGCTGGCCCGCGGCATCACCCTCGAGCTGGAGGGCGACGCCAACGACTACGTCGCCAAGGGCCTCTCCGGCGGTCGTGTCATCGTCCAGGCCCCGCCCTACGGCCCCATCGTTCCCCGGGAGAACATCATCATCGGCAACACCGTGCTCTACGGCGCCGTCTCCGGCGAGTGCTACTTCAACGGCGGCGCCGGGGAACGGTTCGCGGTGCGCAACTCGGGCGCGGTGGCGGTGGTGGAGCGGGTCGGCGACCACGGCTGTGAATACATGACCGGCGGTTGCGTCGTCGTGCTCGGCGAGACGGGCCGCAACTTCGCCGCCGGCATGAGCGGCGGCATCGCCTACGTCATCGATGACGAGGGCCTCTTCTCCGAGCGCTGCAACCAGGCGATGGTCGACCTCGAGCCGATCCTCCCCGGCGAGGCGCCCCCCGGGGTGGGAGCAGAGCCCACCCTGGCGGAGCTGCTGGCGGACCCTCTCCACTACGACGCCTGGCGGCTCCATACCCTCGTCGAACGGCAGGCCCGCCTCGCCGACAGCTCCCGGGCCCGCGAGATCCTCGCCGACTTCGACCACTACCTCGGCAGCTTCGTCAAGGTGGTCCCGCACGAGTTCCGCCGGGCCCTCGAGGAGCGGGAGCGTGCCGCGGTGGGGGTGGCATGATGGGCGACCCGAACGCCTTCCGGACGCTGCCCCGCCGTGACCGCCGCTACCTCCCGGTCGAGGTTCGGGTCGAGAGCTTCGACGAGTTCACCTTGCCGCTCGACGAACCAGAACTGGCCCGGCAGGGGCTGCGCTGCATGGACTGCGGCGTCCCCTACTGCCACTTCGGGTGCCCGGTCGACAACATCATCCCCGACTGGAACGACCTCGTCGCCCGCGACGAGTGGCGCCACGCCATCGAGGTGCTCCACTCCACCAACAACTTCCCCGAGTTCACCGGCCGGATCTGCCCCGCCCCCTGCGAGGAGGCCTGCACCCTCAACCTCCAAGACGCCCCGGTCACGATCAAGACGATCGAGTACAGCATCATCGAACGGGCCTGGGAGAACCGCTGGATCGAGCCTCAGATCCCGGCACGGCGCACCGGCAAGCAGGTCGCCGTGGTCGGCTCCGGCCCGGCCGGCCTCGCCTGCGCTCAGCAGCTGGCACGGGCCGGGCACCAGACCGTCGTCTACGAGAAGAACCCCAAGATCGGGGGCCTGCTCCGCTACGGGATTCCCGACTTCAAACTGGAGAAGACGGTCATCGACCGCCGCCTCTCCCAGATGCAGGCCGAGGGGGTCGAGTTCCGGGTCAACAGCCACGTCGGCGTGACCGTCCCGGCCGCCGACCTCGCCGCCGAATACGACGCGGTGATCCTGGCAGGTGGCTGCGAGCAGCCCCGCGACCTCACCGTCCCCGGCCGGGACCTCGACGGGGTGCACTTTGCCATGGACTTTCTGGTCCAGCAGAACCGCCGACTCGGCGGCGAGGCGGACCGGTCGCAGACCCCGATCCTGGCCGAGGGCAAGCACGTCATCGTCATCGGCGGCGGCGACACCGGCTCCGACTGCGTCGGGACCGCCAACCGGCAGGGAGCGGCGTCGGTCACCCAGATCGAGATCCTCCCCCGCCCCCCGGAGCAGCCGGACAAGATGTTGGTGTGGCCCAACTGGCCCAACCGGCTCCGCACCTCGTCCTCGCACGAGGAAGGCTGCGAACGGCGCTGGTCGGTGGCGACCACCTCCATCACCGGTCGGGAGGGCCGCGCCACCACCCTCCACGGCACCGAGGTCGAGTGGGAGCGCAGCAACGGGAGCTGGCAGATGCGGGAGGTCGCCGGGTCGGGATTCGAGATTCCCGCCGACCTGGTGTTGCTGGCGATGGGTTTCACCAACCCGGTGCAGGACGGTCTGCTCGCCGAGCTGGGAGTCGCCCTCGACGAGCGGGGCAACGTGGCGGCCGGCACCGGCGACTACCACACCAGCGTCCCCGGCGTGTTCACCGCCGGCGACATGCGGCGAGGCCAGTCCCTCGTCGTGTGGGCGATCCGGGAGGGTCGGCAGTGTGCCCGCTCGGTCGACGAATACCTCATGGGCCACTCCGACCTGCCCGCTTGATCGTCTGGGGTCGAAGACTCGGCCCTCCCGGCTCACCACCAGTCGATGCGGGGGGTGCGACGTCGCGGTCCTCGCCGCGGCGGCTGGAGGCCGGAACGCTTCACGAGGAGCACCACCCGCCGCCGCTGCGGCCGGTAGGGCTCGAGCAGCGTCAGCATGCGAGCGTCGTCCCCCCGCTCCTCACCCGCCAGCAGCCACGTCACCAGGCCGGGAAGGTGGAAATCCCCCACCGGAACCGCGTCGCGGTCCCCGCGGGCGATGCCCATGACGTGGCCGGCCGTCCACTCCCCGATCCCGGCGAGTGCCAGGAGGCGCTCCCGGCCGGCGGGAAGGTCCATCTCCATGATCTCGGCGAGACGGCCCGCCCGGCGCGCCACCTCGATGAGGGTCGCCGCCCGTTTCCGCTCGATCCCGACCGGATGGAGGTCCGCGTAGTCGAGGCCGGCCAGTATCTCAGGCGCCGGGAGCAGCCGTGCCCGGTGCGGTCCCGGGGCGTTCGCCCCGAACCGCGCCACCAGGTCCCGGAGACTGCGGCGTGCCCCCTCGACGGTGACTCGCTGCCCGACGACGGCGGGGACCAGCGCCTCGTAGACGAGACCGGTGCGCCCGAGACGCAACCCCGGGCTGCGACGATGGAGCTCTTCGACGATCCCCGGGCGGGGGCGGAAATCGCCGATGGCGTCGTCGAGACCGAGAGACTCGGGCAGACGGTCGAGTGCCCATTCGGCGCCAGGCCCGTAGCCCAGTGCAGTCACGGTGGCGCCGCTCAAGGTGAGGTGCACCGTGACCGGGCCGTCGGGACTGCGCGCCGCCCACACCGCCTCGTGGCCCCGCACCGTGGCGAGGGGCCACATCGAGAGGCCGAGCACGCCAAGCGTCGCCCCGAGGTCGAGAGGCCCGTCGACGGGCACCGTGCGAGAGAACATCGTCCGGCCCGAATCTACGCCGCGATCGCGACCACGCCCACCCCATGCCGTAGGATGCAGCCGCCGACGACGGGGGTCACCACGAGCACCGACCGGCCGGATGAACCACTCAGCAGCGAAGAGATGCTGCGGCGTGCCCGCCGCGAGCTCGAATCCGACCCCGCCGCGGCCTCCCCGGAGCCTGAGGAACTCGTCCAGCCCGAGGAACGGCCCCAGCCGGAGGAACGACTCCCCGCCGACGAACCCGCCGCGGGCGGCGGGCAGGTCATGCCGGCCGGCGACACCACCGCCGACCCGGCCTCGTGGCAGGAACCCTCTCCCCCCATTTTCGGCCGTCCCGACGAGCCCTCCCACGAACCGCTCCCTCCCCTCGAACCTCCGCCGGTCGACCTACCCCCGAGTTCACCGCCGCCCCGCACCGGCGTGCTCGCCACCCTGTGGCGCTTCCGGGGTCTCGCCGTCGTCATCGGCATCGCCGTCTTCATCGCCATCGCCGTCTTCGACTCCTCCAAGTCGGTGGAGCGCCTCGCACCGGGTGACTGCTTCGACGAGCCGTCGGCCCTCGTCTTCAACGAGGTCGAACCCGTCTCCTGCGACGAGGCCCACGACTACGAGGTGTTCGCCATCATCGAGATCACCCCCTCCTCCACCGGCATCGCCTCCGCCCTGGGCCTCGACGTGTACCCGGGGGATCAGGCCATCTACGAGGGTGGCGCTTTCGGGTGCCTCGAGCATTTCGAGGACTACGTCGGCGCTGCGTGGGAGGATTCGCAGGTCTGGCTCAACGTCTTCACCCCGACCCAGGAGGGCTGGGAGAACGGCGATCGCACCGGCATCTGCGTCCTCTATCAGGGCTCCGAGCAGTCGGTGGACAAGACCACCGGGTCGCTGCGCGGGAGCGGCCGCTAGGCGGCGGTGGTGGCGACCCCGATCCCGCCCGGAGCCGGGCTCGAGGCGTGGGCGCTCGACCTGCCGTTGCGGCAGCCCTTCGTCACCTCGGCCGGTACCGTCACCAGCCGCCGGGTCGCGGTGCTCGCGATCTCCCTCGACGGTCTGGTGGGATGGGGAGAGGCGGCGCCCTTTCCGGGCCACACCGAACCGTTCGATGAGGCCTGGGCCCACCTCCGGACCGGCGCCGGACTCTTCGACCCGGACCTGCCGTCGACGGCCGCCGCCGCGATCGACCAGGCGCTCGGCGACCTCGCCGCCAGAGCTGCCGGCGTTCCGCTGTGGACTCACCTCGGCGGATCCCCGGCCGGGGTACCGGCCGGAGCGACCGTCGGGCTGGCAGACGGCGCCGCCCAGCGCCGGGAGGTGGCGGCGCTGCACGCCGCCGGGTACCGGGCGGTCAAGCTCAAGGTCGATCCCTCCATCCCGGTCGCGGAGATCGAGAAGCTGCGAGCCGCCTTCCCCGACGTGACGTTCGGGGCCGACGCCAACGGATCGTTCCCCTCCGCCGACGATCCGGCGCTGGCGGCCTGGGACCGTGCCGGACTCGCCTACTTCGAGCAGCCCCTCCCCGCTCCCGATCTGGTCGGGCTCGCCACCCTCTCCCGGCGCTTCTCGACCCCGGTCGCCCTCGACGAGTCCGCCGCCGGTGCGGCAGCCATCCGCAGGGCGCTGGCCGCCGCCGCCGGCACCGTGGTGACCCTCAAGGCCGGGCGCCTCGGAACGTCCCGCGCCGCCGGCCTCGCCGCCGAGATCGCAGCCGTCGGCTGGCATGTCCGGGTCGGGGGGCTGGTCGAGAGCGGGATCGGACGCAGTCACGCCGTCGCCCTCGCCACCGTGCCCGCCGCCGACGTGGTCGGAGACGTGGCCGCCTCCGGCCGCTACTTCACCGACGACCTCGTCGACCCTCCCTGGCGCCTCGACGGCGCCGGCTGCCTTCAGCCCCGCGATGGTCCCGGCATCGGAGTCGAGGTGGATCGGGCCGCCCTCGACCGGCTCGCCTTCGACCGCATCGCCCGCAGCCTGTGACCGCCCACGCCTGAGGGAATGACCGCCCACCCGGGCGGGCCGCTAGCGTTGCCCCTCGTGGGACACAAGATCCTCCGCGTCGCCCTGCTCGCCGCCCTCGGCCTCGCCGTGATGGCGCCGGCGGCCGCTGCCCAGACCGGCAGCACCGGGCAGGCGCCGGCCGACTGTGGTACCTACGACGGGGTGGTGTGCCGGGGCTGGTTCAGCGACGACGCCGCCGTGGTGGCCGACGACGCCCGGGTGGAGGAGGCGATCGGCGCCCTCGTGGCCCGCTACGGCCACCAGATCGCCTTCGTCATCGTCTCCGCCGTCCCCCACGGCACGCCGCTGTCGTTCGCACAGGACCTCGGAAACGCCTGGGGGGTGGGCCTCGCCGACGGACCTGCCGGGATCGTGATCCTGGTCGACCTCTCCGCCCACCGCACCGAGCTGACGACCGGGCCCGGTCTCGATCTCCCCGAATCCCGCATCGCCGGCGCCGGCAACAGCTTCTTCAGTCGGGACGATTTCGAGGGTGGCGCCCTCGCCATCGTCGGCAGCCTCGAGCAGGCGCTCGCCGAGCCCGACACCGGCTCCCCGTCCCGTCCCTCGGGCGCCATCATCCTCGGGGTGCTCGCCGCCGCCGGGTTGGTGGCCGGCGGTGCCGGCCTCTCCTCGGTGCGGCGCCGCAAGGTGGAACGGATTCGCGCCGCCCGCGCCGAGCTGATCGACGGCGACGTCGCCCGTCTCGAACCGGCCGGGCACGAGCTGCCCTCCGCCGCCGAGTACGCCATTCCCTTCACCGGGGAAGCATCCGAGGTCGGGACCAGTGCCGCGGTGGCCACGTTGCGGGCGGTGCACCATGGGGACCGGGTCGACGACGAACCCGCCGTCCGGGCCCTGTGGTCGCTCGGCCTCGTCGTCGTCGTCGATCGGGATCGGGTGCGGCGCGACACCGAGATCCCGTTGGCGCTCCGTTCCTCGTCGGAGCGTCCCCTGCTGGAAGGCGCGTTGCAGAGCGCCATCCGCGAATCCCTCGACGTCGACGAGGACGACGACCGCCTCTTCGAGGTGAAGCGCCAGGAGCTGAACCGTCTCGTCGACGCCCTGCGCCCCCATCGGATCGCGGCCGCCCGCCAGCGCCTCGGCCAGGCCATCGTCGATCGGCTCACCGTCACCCCCGCCGGCTTCGCCGACCTCACCGACGCCGGGGAACGGTTGTTGCGTGCCGCCCCCGCCCTCGACACCGCCGCTTCCCTCGACGGTGCCGTCGCCGAACTCGACACGGTCTATGCGACTGCTCGCGCCAAGACCGAACGGCTCCAGACCCTCTACGCCTCGCTCCCCGACTCCACCACCCGGCCCGCCGTCGCCGCTGCCCTCGCCGACCTCACCGAGGAGCCGGCCGCGTCGTTCGAACGCTACGAACGGGTCCGCACCGACCTCCTCTCGAAAGGGGCGTTGCTCACCCGCGACGGGCTCTCGATCCCGGCCATCGCCGCCTTGCTGCTGCTCAACCACGACGAGGACGACCTCGACGACTTCGTGGCCTCCTACCACTCCAACCGCGGTCTCGGCCTCGACCCGGGCGAGGCCGTCGAGTGCGCCCTCGCCGGTCTGCGGGAGCAGGGCGAGATCGAGCGGGTCAGGGCCGAGGCGAAGCGCCTCGGGCTCCCGGTGGCGATCACCACCGCCCTGCTGCGGCGGCGCGACGACGGACCGGCGGTGTACCAGGAGCTGCTCGACGACTTGGCCGCCCAAGGCGTCACCGGCGACACCCGCCAAACCATCGCCGGCATCCTCGCGGTGTCCCTCGAGCCGGCCCAGGCGCTGCGTCGCTGGTTCGCGGCGCGCCAGGCGCTCGCCACGCTGGGACTGGAGGGAACCTACGCCGACGTCGCCGCCGCCTTCGGGGCGTCCGATCCCCGCGGCCCCCGCACCTTCGCCCTCGCCTACGCCGCCCAGCGCCAGGCACTGGCTCGCAGCGAGATCGACGACGCGGACCGCTTCGCCCCCGAACTCGCCCACGAGGGCACCAGCGGGCAGAACGACACCTGGTCGGGCGACCCCCTCCCCCGCGGGTTGTGGAACTTCGACCCCTTCACACTGTTCTTCTACCACTGGGTGATCACCAAGGGTCGGCGCGGGAGCTTCGGATGGGAACCGATCTACCGCGACCACTCCTGGTCGGCCGACCGGGGCTCCTGGTGGGGCGGCGGCGGCGGCTTCTCCGGTGGTGCCGGCTCCTCGTGGGGCGGCGGTTCCTGGGGTGGCGGAAGTTTCGGCGGCTGGGGCGGCGGTGGCGGCTTCTCCGGCGGTGGCGGCAGCAGCTGGTGATCCCGATGGGGAGCCTCGTCACGTCGACCACCAACCCCCGTATCAAGGCGTTGGTCCGGCTGCGGCGGCGCCGGGACCGCGACGCCGGCGGCCGGTTCCTCGTCGAGGGCGACCGGGAGCTGCGCCGGGTGGTCGCCGGCGGCCTCGCCGTCGAGGAACTCGTCTTCTGTCCTGCCCTCCTCGACGAGGAACGCCGTGTCACCGCCGACGATCTCGCCGCCGGTGGTGCCACCGTGCTCGCCGTGGCCGAGGAGCCGTTTCGCAAGGTCGCCTACCGGCGCCACCCCGACGGCCTGCTCGGGGTGGTGCGGCAGCCCGACCTGGCGCTGTCCCGGCTCTCCCCTCCGCCGGAGGCCCTCGTCATGGTGGTAGCCGGGATCGAGAAGCCGGGCAATCTCGGGGCCATGCTGCGCATCGCCGATGGCGCCGGGGTCGACGCGGTGGTGGTGGCCGACCCTGCGACCGATCTCTTCAACCCCAACGTGGTGCGGGCCTCCCAGGGGGCACTGCTGGCCCGCCCCACCGCCGTCGCCGCCGCAGCCGAGGTGATGGCGTGGGCCGCCGGGCGCTCACTGCGGCTGGTTGCCGGGTTCCCCGACGCCACCGTCGACTACTGGGACGCCGACCTGACCGGCCCGGTGGGTCTGGTGGTGGGAAGTGAGCATGCCGGGTTGTCGAACGGGTGGGCGGAGGCGTGCACCGCGGTGCGGATCCCGATGGCGGGCATCGGCGACAGCCTCAATGCCGCCACCGCCGCCGCGATCCTGCTCTACGAGGCGATCCGGCAGCGCCGGAGCTGACGTCACTCCTCGGTGACAACCGACTCGGCCGGCTCGATCGTGTCGTCCCGCTCACACCAGCGGCACACGATGCGCTCCACCGTGCGCTCGAGGATCTCCTCCTCCTCGTAGGTGACCTCGCCGCCCAGAGAGAAGTGGGCGAAACGGCGTCGCGCCACGCGGTCGTAGATGTCGAACCGGGTCTTGTTGCCACAATGGCTGCAGCGCAACGGTCCGTCGACCGTACTCATGGTTTCTTCAGCTCCCATATCCCGTCGTCCTCCATCACGGCCTCGAGCAGGCCGATCCGGGCCCTGGCGTCGCCCCGTGTGACCGCCTCGGTGGTCCTGATCTGGAGCACCGGACCGTGGCGCACGATGCTCGGTACCTCCCGGACGCCGCGCATCGTAGCGGTGCCGGTCTCGGCCCCGAGCGCGTCGAACCCGATCCCGGTCCCGGCGATGAGCAACCGATCGGCGTCGATGCCGGCCACGGTGGCCGCAATCCGCAGGGTCGACTCGTCGGCGACGTCGTCGCCCTCCTTGTGGATCAGGGCGAGCAGGGCCGCCAGGAAGCGGCGGTGGCGGTCGGGCGCCTCGATCCGGGCCGCCTCATAGCAGGCGAGGGCGCGCACCCCCGGGGTCATCCGGGCACGGTTCCCCACCCCGCCGACGGCGAAGCCACGCCATTCGACGTCGAGCACGACGCCCTGGTCGCCGGCGCGCTCCAGCAGACGGTAGAGCCGCCAGACGTCGCTGCTGGCGAAGTCGAAGTACACCCGCCCTGAGAATTCCATGTCACCGCGCAGGGTAGCGATACAGGATCTGTCACACCCGACTGGGATGCTGCCTCCAGCGCGACGGCGACCCGAGAGGAGGCGGAGGTGGCACCCGCGGTGGGACAGCGGAGCTTCGACGATCTCGACCTGCCGCTGCACCAGGTGAGGTTCTGCGTCCTCGACCTCGAGACGACCGGCGGATCCCCGACCGACTGCGAGATCACCGAGGTCGGGGCGCTCGCTTTCACCGGCGGGGAGCTCACCGGGACCTTCCAGACCCTCGTCAACCCGGGGATGCCGATCCCGCCCACGATCACGGTCCTCACCGGGATCACCGAGACCATGGTGGTGGAGGCTCCCCGTATCGGCGAGGTGCTCCCCTCTCTTCTCGAGTTCATCGGCGACGCCGTGATCGTGGGCCACAACGTCCGCTTCGACCTCTCGTTCCTCAACGCAGCCGCGGTTCGTCTCGGCTACGGGCGCCTCCCCAACCGCAGCGTCGACACCTTGGCGCTGGCGCGGCGCCTGGTGCGTGACGAGGTGCGCCACCTCGACCTCCACACCCTCGCCGCCCATCTCCGCTCCCCCTCCCCACCGACCCATCGGGCTTTCGACGACGCCCGGGCCACCGCCCACGTGCTGTGGGAGCTGCTGGGACGGGCCGGGACCATCGGCGTCACCCACCTCGACGATCTGCTCCGGCTGCCCACGGCGCGCGGCGCCCCCCACTACGGCAAGATCGCCCTCACCGAGCGTTTGCCGCGGCGCCCCGGCGTCTACCTGTTCCGAGACGCCGATGGCGAGGTCATCTACGTTGGGAAGGCGAAGAACCTGCGGCAGCGGGTGCGCTCCTACTTCTACGGGGACGATCGCCGCTCCGTGACCCAGATGCTGCGCGACCTGGCCGACCTCGACCATCGGGAGTGCTCCACCGAGCTGGAGGCCCTCGTCACCGAGTTGCGCCTCATCCACGCCCACCGCCCCCGCTACAACCGTCGCTCCCGCCCCCCGAAGACCACCCATTGGGTGAAGCTCACCCGGGAGCGGTTCCCCCGGCTCTCGGTGGTGCGCACCCTGCGTTCCGACGGTCTCACCACCCTCGGCCCCTTCCGGTCGCGGCGCGGCGCCGACCAGGTGGTGGCCGCAGTGTGGGACGCAGTGCCGATCCGGCGCTGCCTCACCCGGGGCGGCGAGCGCAGCCCCGCCTGTAGCTTCGCCCAGCTCGGGGTGGCACTGTGCCCGTGCGACGGCACCGTGACCGATGCCGAGTATGCGGCGGTGGTGGAACGACTGCGGCGCGGTGTCGAGCGCGACCCGGCGTTGCTGCTCGACCCCCTCGCCGACAAGATGCGCAGCCACGTTCGTCGCCGGCGCTTCGAGGAGGCGGCGATGCTGCGAGACCGCCACCGTGCCCTCGGGCGTAGCCTGGAGGACCGCCGCGCCTGGCAGGCGCTGCAGGCGGCCGGGACCCTGTGGGCCGAGGACGCCCGAGGTGAGTCGGCGCTCATCGAGGGAGGGAGGCTGGTGGCGGCCTGGGCGGCCCCGACCCCGCCGCCGCTGCTCCGTCTCGCCGAGCCGGAGGATCCGGCCGGGGACGTCCCACCCTCGATCGCCGCCGCCGAGGAGAGCCGCCTGCTGTGGACCTGGCTCGACCGCCCCGAGGTCAGAGTGGTCGAAGCAGCCCGGCCCTTCGGGCTCCCCGCCCGCCCGGTGACCCGCCTCGTCTCGCTCGCCGGCTGACCCGAAACCACGCATCGCCTCCCCATCGGGGAGGCAGTACCCTCGCTCCATGCGTTTCACCGTCCGGGCCGGCACCGATCCGGTGGCACGGGCCGACGCCGCCCTGCTCAGCGCCATGGGCCTGCCCGGAGGCGGCATCGTCGCCGTCGGTACCACCCATGTCCTCGTCACGCCGGGCGACGTCACCTCCCCCAACGCTCTTCATCTCGGGCCTCGCACGATGGAGAACGCCGGGGTCGAGACCGGCGACACCCCCGACGTCACCCGGGCGGTGTTGCACGAGGCGCGCCGAGTGGTGGTCTCCTCGTCGGCCGAGGCGCTCGACTCCCGCCACCTGGCCCGCTCCCTCCAGGGGGGCCCGGTCACCAAGGGCGACCGGGTGGCGGTGCTGCCCGCCTACGGGGAAGGCGGGTCGGCCGAGCCGGTGGTGCTCGAGGTGCTCGAGGTGACCCCGGGGCCGGCCGGCACGGTGGGATCGGGCACCG
>CAYUDA010000008.1:0-21220 GCA_964443425.1 uncultured Acidimicrobiaceae bacterium | reverse complement strand
GGCGCCTCCAGAATGCTCCCCATGTCCTCGCGTTCCGCGGACGCGCCTCCCGTCTCGGTCGTCGCTGCCATCCTGGCCGACGCCGGCGCTGCCATACCCGAAACGGTCGAGCGGCTGCGACGGCAAGTGTACGGCCCGGCCCGTATCGTCGTGGTCGGGGCGGGGGGGGAGGGCAGGCGCTTCGCCGACCGGGTCGGGGTCGACTGGGCCGTTTCGCTCCCGGCTCTGCTCAACGCGCTGGAACCGGCGATCACCCATCTCTGGCTGGTGCGCGCCGGGGCGCTCCCTCGCCCCGATGCCCTTGAGGCACTGGTGGTGGAGTCCGGCCGGGCAGACGCCGCCGTCGCCGGATCGAAGCTGTTGCGCCCCGAGAATCCGGAGCGCCTGGTCTCGGTGGGCATCGCCACCGACGTGTTCGGCGTGCCCTACTCGGGTCTCGATCCCGACGAGATCGATCACGGCCAATACGACGTGGTGCGCGACGTCGCCGCCACCGCCGGGGCCTCGATGCTGATCCGGCGCGACCTGGCTCGCGGTGTCGGGGGTCCCGACCCGACCATGGCTCCGCAGGCCGCCGCCGTCGACCTATGCCAGCGGGCCCGCCTGCGCGGCGCACGGGTGATCGTGGTGCCCTCTTCGGAGGTCCTCTTCGCCGAGGATGCCGCCCCGCTCTGGAAGGAGGAGGCGGGTCGGATCCGCGCCATGGTCGAGATCTACAGCCTCCTCACCCTGCTGTGGGCCGTTCCTCTGGGACTGCTCATCGGGCTGATCGAGGCGGTCGTGGCGCCCTTCCTGGGCCGCTGGACCTTCTTCTCGTGGTTGCGGGCGTGGGCATGGAACCTGGTCTACCTGCCGGCGACGTTGCAGCGCCGATTCGCTGCCAGGTCGGGGCGGGCGGTTGGTGACGCCGAGCTGTTCCGCTACCAGCTGCGCGGATCCGCCAAGCTCAAGGCGCTGTTCGAGGAGATCGGTGACAAGCTGCGGGCCCGGCTTCCCGCCGACGATCGCTTCTCGGTGGCGTCGCTGGGCCGGGACCTGCGGCAGCCGGCGTTCGTGGTGGGCGCCGTCACTGTCTTCTTCGTGGTGGTCTCCACCCGGGCCATGTGGGGGGACGGCTGGCCCGCGGTCGGGTTCAGCCTCCCGCTGCCCGAATCGGGCCGGGCGGCGGTGGGTGCCTACGCCGGGGGATGGAACCCGGCCGGATTCGGTTCGACCGCCCCGCTCCCGCCGTTCATCGGCCTGGCCGGCCTGGTGCAGATGGCGCTGTTCGATTCCCCGGCGGCCACCAGCGCCGTGCTCACCCTCGCCGCGTTCCTCTCCGGGGTGTGGGGCGTGTCCCGTCTCGTGCGCACCTGGGGCATCGAGGCGGTTCCCGGCTTGCTGGCCGGCGTGGTGCTCATGGCCGGGCCGGCGACCCGGGCGATCGCGGCCGACACCGGAATCCCCACCCTGCTCGCCCTCGGAGTCCTGCCGTGGGCGCTGCGGGTTCCCCTCACCCGCTGGCCGGCGAGGTTGATCGGCCGCCTCGGTCGCATCGCCGCCGCCGGATGGGTGACGGCGCTGCTCGCGGTGCTCGATCCACCCCTGCTGGTGGCGCCGGTGGCGCTGCTGGCGGTGTGGGCGCTCCTCAACCCGAAGGAGGGTGCAGCCTGGAGGGCGGTGGGCGTCGCGGCGCTGGGGGCCGGACTCGCCGTTCCGGTTCTGCTGCCGTGGCTGGGCGCCGCCGACTTGGAGCGTTTCCTCACCGCAGGCGACGCCTACTGGCATCCGGGAGTGGTCCTGCCGGGCGCCATCGGGATGGCGCTGCTGGCGGCGCTGATCAGCGCTCCGCAACGGCTCGGCGTGTTGGCGGTGTGGGGCGGGCTCGCCGGGGCAGGCGGCGTCGTGCTGGCCCGTTCGGCCGACTTCGGCCTGGGAAGGGAGGTGGAGCTTCTCGGCCTCGCCCTGCTCGCCCTCGGCTCGGCTCTGGTGGTGGCGGTGGCGCTCGAGGCGGTGAGCCGGGTCGACCTCGTCATCGGCTGGCGGCGCATCGTCAGCGGGTTCGGGGCTCTCGGTGCGGTCGCGGTCGTCGTCACCGTGAGTCTGGTGCTGCTGCCGGGACGGGCCGGGCTTCCGCAGCAATCGTTCGGCACCGCCCTGGGGTTCACCGTCGCAGGGGAGGGCGACGCGGCACGATCCCGGATCCTGCTGGTGGGGCCGGCCGAGTCTCTCCCCGGGGAATCGCGGCAGATCCGAGGCGCGGCCTACCGGGTGGTGTCGGCGCCGATGCCGGCGATGTGGGAGGCATGGCTGCCGGAGCCGCTGCTCGGTGACCAGATGTTCGAGGGCGCCCTGGAGAGCCTCATCGATGGTGAGACGAGACGAGCCGGCGCGGTCCTCGCCCCGTTCGGGATCCGATGGATCATCGTGATGGGGGACACGCCGTTGGAGTCGGTGTTCGATGCTCAGTTCGACCTGACTCCGCTTCAGGGTGCCAACCACGTCAGCTATCTCGTCGAGGTGGAAGGTGCGGTGCGGGCCCAGGTCGTGGATGGCGCGGCGTGGGACCGCGCGGGCACCGGCTATGTGGGAGACCCCGTCGCCGGCGGGCGGGTGTTCGTCGGGGAGAACGCCAGCGGCCGCTGGGAGCCGGGGCCGTGGAACCAGTCCGGGTGGGGCAACGAGGTGGCCGCCGACGAGGGCGTCGCCGTCTTCCGCCCCTACCCGGAGCGGCGCACCCAGGCGGCGGCCGCATTGGCGGTGTTCACCATCCTGCTCCTCCTGTCGGGGTGGGGGAGAAGGAGGTGGCACCGATGAGACGGCTGCTGGGAGGGATCGTGATCGCGGGCCTGGTGGCGATCGCCGTGGCGCTTCCCGCCCCGGCGCCGGAGGCTCCCCCCACCTTCACCGGCGCCCTCGAGCAGGACGTCAACGCCTCGGCCCGCTCCAGCGTCTGGTACTGCCCGTGGGTGGCATCAGGGGCGCTGCGCGACTCCGCGTTCCTCGTCGCCTCCGCGGTCGCGGTCGATGCCACCGTGACGATGCCATCGCCGATTCCCAACGAGGAGCCGGACCAGGGCGTCGTCACCGTGCCCGGTCCCGGCGCGACGGTGGTGGACGTCGGTAGCATCGTGCGCCGCGGCGACACCCCGGGGTTTGTCGAGATCGACGACGGCCCCGCCACCGTCGCCGCCGTGGTCGATGCCGAAACGCTGCTCGCAGGGGACCGCTGCGTCGCCTCGGCGCCGAAGATCTGGTACCTCCCGGGCGGCACCACCCGGGAGGGTCGGACCCTCATCCTCCGCCTCTTCAACCCCTTCCCGGAGGATGCCAAGGTATCCGTCGGCGGGGTCAGCGAGTTCGGGGACGCCGGTCTCGGAGAGCTGACGGCCCTCGACGTGCCCGGGCGGAGCTGGCGCGACGTGAACCTCAACCAGATCGTGCCCCTGTTCGACGATCTCTCGCTCACCGTGGCGACGACCGAAGGACTCGTCATCCCCACCCTGGCGCTGTCTGCCGGCGACGACGAGGCGACCTGGCCCGGGGTGGGTCCGGCGACCACCTGGGTCTTCCCGGTCGTCAACGCCGGCGAGTTGGTGCCGTCCCTCGTGCTCTTCAACCCGGGTCCGGATGTCGCGTCGGTCGAGGTCGACGTGCACACCACCGAGGGGATCGTGGGGGCGGCGGTCGTCGTCGACGTGTCTCCCGACGTGCCGCGACGGCTCACCTTCGAGGACTACGGATCCGACCCGTTCGGCTTGACGGTCCGGTCGACCGGTGCGATCGCCGCCGCCGTCGTTGCGGAGGATGCCCCGCAGCTCCTGGCGGAGGATGCCGGCGCCGGCACCGGGACCGATGCCGAATCGGACGCCGGCGGCGCCGACGCGACCGAGGCCCCGAGCGACCGGATCGCCGGCACGGTCGGGGCCACCGGGGCGGCCGCGAGCTGGCTCCTTCCCGGTCCCGGGTCGATGCCGGACGCCGACACGTCGATCTGGCTCCTCAACGGAGGGAGCGAAACCGCAACCGTCACTCTGCAGCCCCTCGGCGACGCCGGGCCCGGTCCCTCCGTCAAGGTACTCGTCGGCGCCGGCACCATCCTCGAGGTGGCAGCCCCGTACGACGACGCCGTCGCCGGGTACCGGGTCGAGAGCTCGGTCCCGATCTCGGTGCAGTGGACCGCGGTGGCCGAACGCGGCGTCGCCTACTTCGCCGGGGTGGCCGTCGATGAGTGACCTGGCGGTGCGGCTCCTCGTGGTCGGGTTGGTGATCGTCGTCGCGGGCGCGGTGGTGGTGGCGGCGCGGCGGCTGGCCAAGCCTCGGCATCCACCCCTGGCCCCCGGCGAGGTCTCATTCCCGCCCGGTCTCGTCGTGTTCACCGCCACCACGTGCGACCGCTGCCGGGAGGCGCTCAGCGTCGCCCGCGCCACCGGCCTGCCGTTGCGGGAGGTCACCCACGAGCTCGAGGCGGGCCTTTTCGCCACCTTCGGAGTGGAGGGGGTACCGCTCACCCTCGTGGTCGACCCGGAGGGCATTCCCCGCCGCCTCCTCGCCGGCGTGCCGGCGCGGCGCGCCCTGCGGCGGGCGCTGGCGGCCGCCGGTTGGTGAGGGAAATCCTTGGTTGGGCCGGGCCGGGGTCCTAGCTTGCGCCCCGATGAGCATGACATGCTGTCGATGCGGAGCCGCCGCCACGTCGGTCATGGCGTACGCCTATGAGGAGCAGCGCCTGTGGCTGGCGGACCTCGGCGCCGCCGACCACGGCTACGGCCTGTGCGAGCGGCACGCGGCCCGGATGAGCCCCCCGGTCGGCTGGGTGCTGGAGGATCGGCGTGCTCCGGCGCGTCGCCTCTTCGCGGTACCCGGCGTCACCTGAGGTCGCGGGATGCCGATCGACCGAGATGTGCTCGAGGCGGTACGAGAGATGGACGAGCACGAGCTGCGCCGGCTCGTGATCCTGGCGCGGGCCCGGCTCGAGCGACGTGGGGTTTCGCTCGAAACCGACGATCCGGAGGTGACGCTGCGGCGGCAATGGGTCCGGTGCGGCAAGGCGTCGTGTCGTCGGTGTCCCCATGGTCCCTACTGGTACGCCTACTGGACCGAGAACGGGAGGCGGCGCTCCCGCTATGTCGGCAAGCTCGACGACATCCCCGAAGCTGCCGCCGGGGCGTGACGGCACGTTTCTCGCCGCCGGCAAGCAAGTTTTTGGCGTTCCCAGGCGTGGCGTGTAGTACGATCAACGTACTATGACCAGGAAACGGGGCGTTCCCGCAGCACCGCTGCAATGTGGAACGTGCGGCGCCAACAACGTGATCGAGATCGAGTTGACGTTGCCGGACGGCACCGAGGTCAAGTTCTGCTCCTGTCACCAGTGTGAGGCGCGATGGTGGAATCGCGACGGGGAAGAGCTGGAGCTCGAAGCCGTGCTCGACATGGCCCGGCGGCCCCGCGCCTGAAGCTGCGGATCTCCCCGCCTTCGCTACCCTCCTCCCGGTGAACGTCACCCCTGCCGTATCGCCCCGGTCGGCGTCCGCGACTCCGGCCTCTGAGCCGGCTCCAACCGCGGGATCCTCGACCGGCAAGAAGCTCGCGATCGGGGCGGTCGTGACCGCCACGGTTCTCATCCTGCTGGTCATGCTGGGAGCCGTCGACAACTACGTCTCCCGGCCGGGGTTCCCCTACTTCTCCGTCGACTTCCACTGGCCGGCGTTGCTCACCGCCAACACCCCGACCGGGGGCGACATGGGCGCTCACGTGCTCCTTCCCCAGTACCTGAGGGACAACCTGCTCCCGTCGGGACGGCTCTTCGGCTGGAGCAACGACTGGTACGCCGGCTACCCGGCGCTCTACTTCTACTTCCCCCTCCCGGCGCTGGTCACGGTGCTGCTCGACGTGCTGCTCCCGTACGGCGTGGCGTTCAAACTGGTCACCGTGGCCGGGCTGCTGGCGCTGCCCTGGACCGCCTACCTCTTGGTTCGGGCCACCGGGGCCTCCCGGGTGGTGGCGGCGGTGGCGACGATGACCGGATCCATGTTCGTGTTCATGGAGAGCTACAGCATCTTCGGGGCGAACATCAAATCGACCCTGGCCGGTGAGTTCTCCTTCTCGTGGTCGTTCGCCTTCTCCCTCCTCTATCTGGCGACGGTGATCCGCGACACGCGCGAGGGCAAGGGACTGACACCGAAGGCCGGCGTGCTGCTGGCACTGACGGCGCTGAGCCACCTCATCACCACGTTGGTGGTGGTGGTGGTGTCTCTCCCGCTGCTGCTGCGGCGACGTGGAGGCCGGACACTGGGCACGTCCTGGGCGGTCGGGTTCGGGCTGGTGGCGTTCTGGGCGCTTCCGGTGGCGCTGCGCATCCTGCAGGGCCTCACGACCGACATGGGGTGGCGTCCGGTCGAGGCGCTGCTGGGCGACAGCGGCTTTGGATCCGCCATGCCGGGCGAGCTGGTTCCGATCGCGGCGCTGGCCATCATCGGCTTCGTATGGGCGTTGCTGCGCCGCGAGGACGTCGCCGTGCTCGCCACGATGACCGTGGTTCCGTTCGTCGTCTACTGGATCATCCCGCTCACCGGCTTCACCAAGGTCTACAACGCCCGGCTGTTGCCCTACTGGTATCTCGGTCTCTACCTCTTCGCCGGGCTCGCCGTCGGCCTTGGCCTGGTGACGGTGGCCCGTATGCTCCCGCAGCGGCGCCAGAACCTGTCGATCGGAGGGTTCGTCGTGCTGCTGCTGCTGCTCAACGTCACCGTGGCAGGGATTCACGACGTTCCCGGCTGGGCTCGCTGGAACTACACCGGCTACGAGGGCAAGGGGGAGAACTGGACCCAGCTGGAGGGCCTCATGGAGGCGATCGACGACCTCCCGCCGGGGCGGGTGATGTGGGAGGCCGCCAGCGACGAGCTCGGCCGCTACGGGACCCCGATGGCACTGATGCTGATCCCTTACTGGAGCAACGACCACGCCTCGATGGAGGGGGTCTTCTTCGAGTCGTCCCTGACGACGCCATTTCATTTCATCAATGCCTCCGAGGTGAGCCTCAAGCCCTCCAATCCGGTGCGGGGTCTCGACTACGGGCACATGATCAGCCGCGACGGGTCTCACTACTTCGATGGACGGGCGCTGGCCCATCTGGCGCTCTACGACGTCGCGTACTACGTGGCGATGAGCCCGGAGGCGACCGAGGCGGCAACCAACGCCGGGTTGGAGCAGGTGGCGTACGCCGAGCCGTGGACGGTGTTCGCTCTCCCCGAGAGCTCGCTGGTCGACGTCGCCTCGTTCACCCCGGCGGTGTTCGACGGGAACGGAGACTTCGTCGACCTCGCCTTGGATTGGTATGGCCAGCTCGATCAGTTCGACCACTGGGTGGTGGACGACGGACCTGACGGG
Source organism: uncultured Acidimicrobiaceae bacterium (assembly GCA_964443425.1). Lineage (GTDB taxonomy): Bacteria > Actinomycetota > Acidimicrobiia > Spongiisociales > UBA5794 > CAYQEC01. The sequence goes on along the minus strand of CAYUDA010000008.1, from coordinate 13,855 downwards.
TGGCGCCGCGTCGATGTCGACGGTCCGTACGACGTGGGGGCGCCGCTCGACACCGCCGATGCCGTCGTCTCCGACGTCGTGCTCGAAGACCATCGCATCTCGTTCCACACCACCGCGGTGGGGGTGCCGCACCTCGTCAAGGTCTCCTACTTCCCCAACTGGAAGGCGACCGGCGCCGAGGGGCCCTACCGGGCGACCCCGTCGTTGATGGTGGTGGTGCCGACCCAGGAGGACGTGGTGCTCGAGTTCGTCGATACCTGGCCGGAGACGACCGGCAAGCTGATCACCGCTGCCAGCCTCGTGGTGCTGGTGGTGTGGGGGGTACGGAGGCGGCGGCGTCGCAGGCGCGATCGGGAGGCGATGACGTGAAGCGCTACCTGCAATCGTTCTTCACCCGTGAAGCCTTCGGGCAGTTCGTCAAGGTGGGCCTGATCGGCATCGCCAACACGATCGTGTCGTTCGCCCTGTTCAACCTGCTGCTCGTCGTCTTCGGAGCGACCGAAGGAGAGGACAACGGCGTGAAGCTGTTCTGGGCGGTGACGATCTCGTTCGCGCTCTCCACCTTCATGTCGTACCTCCTCAACCGGCGTTGGACGTTCCAGCTCACCGAAGGACGGGTCTCGGGCGGCGAGACGATGCGCTTCTACCTGGTGAACCTGGTGGCGTGGGGATTGACGACGCTGACCGTCAACGGGGCGGATGCCGTGTGGGGTCCGCTCGATCGCCTCGGGGCAAACGTCGCCTTCTTGGCGGCGGCGCTCGTCATCATCATTCCCAAGTTCGCCGGCTACCGGGATCTCGTGTTCCGAGGGGCGATCAACGCCCAGCCGACCCCGGCAGGCGGGCAGCCATCCACCGAGGTCGAAGAGGACGTCTGAGCGGCCGGTGCCGTCCCCAACCGGGTCGGGTTCAGGCTGACGTGCGCAGCGAGCGCCGGATCCTCCACACCCCGAGCAGCGTGCGCGGCACCCGCTTCAGCAGGTTGGAGCGGGCCTGGCGCTGCTCCTCCACCGTCACCGGGACCTCGGCGATCCGGTAGCCGGCCCGTTCCGCCCGGATCACCAGCTCGGTGTCGAAGAGATCCCGGGTGGAGACGACCATGGGCGCGACGGCGGCGACCACCTCGCGGCGCAGCGCCTTCATCCCGTGGGTGTCGGACACCTTGGAGCCGAGGAGGAGGCGCAGGACGAGATTGAAGCCCCAGGTGGCGAGGCGGCGGAACCAGCCGCGCCGGTCGTCGGATCCGGGGGCCCGCTTGGAGGCGAGCACGACGTCGGCGTCGGGAGCGCACGCCAACACTTGGCGCAGAAAACCGCCGGAGAAGTAGTCGATGTCGAAGTTCACGACCCAGTCGCCCTGAGCGGCGAGGAACCCGGCCCGCATCGCCGCCCCGTAGTCGGGCTCGGGAAGCTCGAGCAGGGCCAGCGCCGGGAAACGGTCCTCGAACGAACGCACCACATCGGCGGTGCCGTCGGTCGACCCGTTCTCGGCCAGCGTGACGGTCACCGTCGCCGGCACCTCGGCCAGCTCGGCGTAGAGCAGGGGGAGGGCGGTGGGCAGGTAGCCGGCCTCGTTGTGGATGGGGATGACAACGGCGATCGTTTCCCCTGCGGTGTCTGCCATGGGCGGGAGTGTAGGGGGTGGGTGGGGCCGGTCAGCCTCCCCGGGTTCGGCTGAGCCCGTAGACTCGGCGCCATGGACTTCGACACGATCTTCAAGGCCTACGACGTCCGGGGTCTCGTCCCCGACGAACTCGACGCAGAGGCGTCCCGGCGCATCGGAGCCGCCTTTGCCCTCTACAGCGGTGCCTCGGCCATCGCGGTGGGCCGCGACTGTCGGGAGTCGTCGCCCGAGCTGGCTGCCGCCGTCATCGCCGGCATCCGTTCCCAAGGGGTGGCGGTCGACGACCTCGGCATGATCACCACCGACATGGTGTACTTCGCCGCCGGCTCACTCGACGAGCCCGGCGTCATGATCACCGCATCGCACAACCCGAAGGGCTACAACGGGATCAAGATGTGCCTCGCCGGAGCGGCTCCGGTGGGGGAGGACACCGGTCTCGTCGAGATCAAGCGCCTCGCCGCCGACGACCCGCCCGGGACCGGCAACGGCGAGCTGCGGAGGGTCGACATCCTCTCGGGGTATGTCGACCACGTCACCTCCGTCATCGACGTCGACGCACTGCGGCCGCTCCGGGTGGCGGCCGACGGTGGCAACGGCGTTGCCGGGGTGGCGGTGCCGGCTGTGTTCGCCCGCATCCCCGCCGAGCTGATCGGCCTCTACCTGGAACCCGACGGCACCTTCCCGAACCACCACCCCGACCCGTTGCGGCCCGAGAACCTGCGCGACCTGGAGCGCCTCATGGTGGAGGCCAAGACGGATCTCGGGGTGGCGTTCGACGGTGATGCCGACCGGGCCTTCTTCATCGACGACGAACGGCGGCCGCTGCCCGGCAGCACCGTCACCGGCATCGTCGCCCGCTGGTTCCTGGGGCGGGAGCCCGGGGCCAAGATCGTGCACAACCTGATCTGTTCCAAGGCGGTGCCCGAGATGGTGCGAGCCGCCGGCGGCACTCCGATCCGGACCCGGGTCGGGCACTCCTTCATCAAGCAGGTGATGGCCGAGACCGGCGCCATCTTCGGTGGCGAGCACTCCGGCCACTACTACTTCCGGGAGAACTACCGGGCCGATTCCGGCATCCTCACCATGCTGGTCCTGCTGCAGGTGCTCTCCGAAGCCGGGCGGCCCCTCTCGGTGATCCGCCGGGAGTTCGAGCCGTACGCCCAATCGGGCGAGCGCAACTTCACCGTGGAGGACAAGGACGCCGCCATCGACCGGGTCGAGGCCGCCTTCCCCGAGGCGAGCACCGACCGCCTCGACGGTCTCACCGTCGATCTCGGGTCGCGCTGGTTCAATCTGCGGCCGTCCAACACCGAGCCGGTGCTGCGCCTCAACGTGGAGGCGCCGGACCCGCCTGCCGTCGAGGAGCTCGCCACCCGGGTCAAGGCGATCCTGGAAGCGACACCGTGACCGACCCTGTTCACCTGGTTCCTGAGGACCTGCTCGACATCATGCAGTGCCCGTCGTGCGGCGGGACGTTGCAGGAGATCACCGATCCTCCGGCGCTGCAGTGCACCGGCTGCCGACTGCGCTACCCGGTCGAGGACGGCATCCCCGTGATGCTGATCGAAGAGGCGACGCGGCCCGATGGGGACTGACGGGGCCGTCGGGGTCCTGCTCCGGGCCGTGCTCGATGTCCCCAACCGGCTGCGGGCTGCCGCCACCTTCGACCTTCCATCCCCCGACCCGGCCACCGAGGCGATCGTTGTGGGGAGGGGCCTCTCCGGCGTGGCGGCCTACCTGGGATCGCTCGTTGCCGCCGCGGCGCCAGGCTCGGTCATCGCGTACGAGGAGCATGGGTTGCCCCCATGGGTCGAGCAGAGGCGGCCGCTGGTGGTGGCCCTCATCGCTCCCGGCGACGGAGAGGAGACCGTCGCCACGGTCCGGGACGCCTCGCGACTCCGCCTTCCCGCGGTTGTCGTCACCAGCGGTGAGGAGGGCGCCACCATCGCGGCCGAAACCGGGTATCCGGTTGTCCGGCTCCCTGCCGCGCCACGGCCCGACGCCAGGCTCGGTTTCGAGGTGGGGGCGGTGGTGGGGATCCTCCACCGGGCCGGCCTCGCCGACGATCCGGTCCCGGCGCTCCGGGAGGCGGCGTCGGAGGTGGAAGCCCTCGGCGGGGACGGCGCCGGACCCGGGGTGACGCTGGGACGGGACCTGGCCGAGGCGCTCTCCGGTCACGTTGCGGTGATCTCCGGGGAGGGCGACGTCGCCCGATTGGCGGCGACGCAGTGGACGACCCTGATGCGCCGCACTGCCGCGGCGCAGGCCTATGCCGGGGAGGTCTCCGAGTTGGCGCACCATCGTCACCACCCATGGGAAGAGCGTCCCGAAAGGGGAGGGGACACGGCGCGCCTCGTGGTGCTGCGCGACGCCTCCGTACACCCGGCGGCGCCGGCGAGCCTTGACCTGTCGGGCGTGATGGCGGAGGGGAAGCTCGGGATGGCCGGCGAGGTGTGGGCCCTCGGGAATGGGGTACTCTCCCGCTTCTTCACCCTTGCCTTCGTCGGCGCCGTGACTGCCGTCGCCATGGCAGAGCTGGCCGGGGTGGAGGCCGGAGCGGTGCCGGCAGAGGATCCGATACGTTGACGACGACGGGAGGAGTGAACGCCGTGGACCACGACATCGCAGATCCGGGCCTCGCCGCGGGGGGCGACCTCAAGATCGAATGGGCCGCCCGGCGCATGCCGGTGCTGGGGGCGATCAAGGAGCGATTCTCAGCGGAGCGGCCCCTCGAAGGGCTTCGCGTCGGCGCCTGCATGCACGTCACCTCCGAGACCGCCAACCTGATGCGGGTGCTGGTGGCCGGGGGCGCCGAGGTGGCGCTGTGCGCCTCCAACCCCCTCTCCACCCAGGACGACGTGGCGGCCGCCCTCGTCGCCGACGGCATTCCGGTCTACGCGGTGCGGGGCGAGGACGCGGACACCTTCTACCGTCACATCCACGCCGTGCTCGACACCGGCCCCGCCCTGGTCTTCGACGACGGCGCCGACATGACAACGGTGCTCCACAAGGAACGGGCGGATCAGCCGATCCTCGGCGGCATGGAGGAGACCACCACCGGGGTGATCCGGCTGCGCGCCATGGCGCGCGAGAACGTGCTGCGCTTCCCGGTGGTGGCGGTGAACGACTCGGACACCAAGCATCTGTTCGACAACCGCCATGGCACCGGACAGTCATCGCTCGACGGCGTGTTGCGGGCCGCCAATATCCTGTTTGCGGGACGGACCGTCGTCGTTGCCGGGTACGGCGACTGCGGGTGGGGGATCGCGACCCGGGCCGACGGGCTCGGGGCCGAGGTGATCGTGGTCGAGAGCAACCCGATCCGGGCCCTGTCGGCCGCCATGAACGGCCATCGGGTGATGACCTCGCAGGATGCCGCCGCGGTCGGGGACCTGTTCCTCACCGCCACCGGCGACATTCACGTCTTCCGTGAAGAGCATTTCCTCGCGATGCGGGACGGGGCCATCCTCGCCAACGCCGGCCACTTCGACGTTGAGATCGACCTGGTGGCGCTGGATCGCATCGCGATGTCGCGCCGCCGGATCCGCGACAGCCTCGAGGAGTACACCCTCCCCGACGGGCGCCGCCTCCTCGTCATCGCCGAAGGCAGGCTGGTGAACCTGAGCGCCGCCGAGGGTCACCCCGCCGACGTCATGGACATGTCCTTCGCCGATCAGGCCTTGGCGGCGGAGTGGCTCGCCGTCAACGGCGAGTCGCTCGATCCCGACGTCTACACGTTGCCGCGCGATCTCGACGAGGAGGTCGCCCGCCTCAAGCTGGCTGCCATGGGCGGCGGGCTGGAGCAGCTCACCGCCGAGCAGGTGAAGTACCTCTCCTCCTGGCAGGAGGGCACCTGAGTCTCTGCGGGATCGGGACCCGCCGAAGGGGTATGACGCTCAGTCGCTCTCGGGGCTCTCGATCAGCTCGAATCGTGCCGGCCGCTCGATGATGCGAGCGTCGGGCGAGCGGAGGTCGATGAGGACCTTGTCGTTCTTGAGGGCATGGGTTTCTGCCTCTCGCAGGATCTCCATGATCTCGTCCTCGAAGAGTTCCTCTTTCTCGAGGAGGGCGTCGCGCAGGGCGGTGATCAGGTAGCGGTGCTCCATGAGGAGGCGGGCCGTTTCCCGCCGTGCCTCGGTCAGGATGCGCTCCAGGGTCTTGCGGGCCCGGGCGTCGCCGACGACCTTGGAGACCATGTTGTCCTCGAACACGCCACGGTCCATGGCCCGCAGTGACACCAGCGAGTCCCCCATGCCGTACGAGCCCACCATGTCGGCGGCGAGCTGGGTGGCCGCCATGAGATCGGAGGCCGGCCCGGTCCCCGCCTCGCCGAAGAAGACCTCCTCGGCGACCATGCCGCCGAACGAGATCTGCAGCATGGCCCGCATCTCCGAGGCGCGGCGGGTGAACCGCTCCTCTTCGTCGCGGTGGGCGAGCAGCCCGAGTGAGTCGCGGCGCTTGACGATCGAGAGCAGCTCGAGGCGGCGTTTGCCGACGAGGTAGGCCATCACGGCATGTCCCGACTCGTGGACCGCGATCGTGGCCCGCTCGTCGTCGGGATAGTCAACCGGATGGGGCAGCCCGATCTCGACCTCCATCTGCGCCTGCTTGAGGTCAGCCGGGTTCAGCGCTCCCCGATCGGCCCGAAGGGCGACGAGGAGGGCCTCGTCGAAGAGCCGCTCGAGCGACGCCGGGGAGTACCCCATCGTCGCCGCCGCCAGCCGGTCCCGCTCCTCGTCGGTGTCGAGGGCGGCGGTGTGCACCTTGGTGGTGAGGAAGTAGTCGATCAGGTCCCGGCGGTCCCGCCGCCCCGGCAACCCGAAGTGGAGGATGCGGTCGAAGCGTCCCGGCCGCAGCAGGGCCGGATCGAGGGAGTCGACCCGGTTGGTGGCGCCGATGAGCAGGATGTTGGAGAACCCGGGACGGATCGTCTTGAGCTGCCGATGGGCGGGCAGGAAGCGGTTGGCGAAGCGCACGAGGGCGTTGCGCACCCGCTCGGGACGGGTCGGCTCGTCGAAGCTCTGCATCTGGACGAGCAGCTCGTTGACCACCCCGCCGGTTCCCTGTGCCATCGCCGATCGCTCCACCCGGGCGTGGGCGGAGTCCGTCGCCGGCGCCGCGCTGGCCACGTTGCCTCGCTTGCCGCCGATGGCGTCGATCTCCTCGATGAAGCCGATGGCTCCGCCGTCGCGCCGGGCGACCTTGCGCAGCGCCCGGAAGAAGGTGCGGATCTTGCGGGAGGTGGCGCCGTACCACATCGACTGGAAGGCGGTGGAGGATACGTAGAGGAAGGGCACGCCGGCCTCGCGGGCCATCGCCTTGGCGATGTGGGTCTTGCCGGTCCCGGGAGGCCCTTCGAAGAGCACGCCCCGCCGTGGGTTGCCGCCCATCTCGGCGCGGAATCGGGCATGGTTGAGGAACACCTCGAGGGTGTGGTGGACTTCTCCGAGGACGCCGCCGAGGCCGCGGACGTCGTCGAACCCCACCTCGATCTGTTCCGGGAGGTAGATGGTGTGCGGGGAGCGGCCGTTACCCAGCATCGGCAGCACCAGCACCAGGCCGAGGATGAGGATGAGTGCCAGGCCGGGGAGCCACAGGATGGCGTCGGGTCCGAAGTCCGGCAGGCCCGGCGATACCGGATTGCCGGTGAGGATCCGCCACCACAGCCACACACCGAGCGGCGACAGGACGAAGACGATGCGCCGGAGACGGCGCCTTCTGTCACGCTCCCGTGCCTCTGCAACGTCGATCGCCATGTCGCCTCCAGATCTATGCCCGCCCCAACCCTATAACACTGCGCGTGTCCGTGCGCCCACGTTTGGTGACCTCACCAACAATGGGCTAGATGCTTCCCCCGGATCGTGTCGGGCCAGGCCGGTACGGTGGCGAGAGATGTCGGCGCCTGACCTGTGGTCGGCGGGGGTGCCCGAAACGGGGAGGCGCTGTTCTGTCGCGTGATTCCCGGTGCGGGCCCGGACCTCTCGCGGAGCGGAATCGGGCGTGCGGTCACGGCTCGGACGAAGGACCAGTACCGGCCTCGAGGCTCTTCGATCCGTCCATCGATCGACTCGAAGACCATCGCAAACGCCATGAAGAGGATGATGCCGAGGAGTGTCCCGAGGGTGTTGAGGATCACGTCGTTGACATCGGCGACGCGGTACATGAACCCGATCGTCGCTCCGATGATCACCTGGAGCGTTTCCACGAGCAGCGATGCCACTACACCGGCGATCGCCACCTTCGCCACCGACGGTCGACGGGCGACGAACCAGGCTCCGAAGCCGAATGGGACCGCAACAAAGGTGTTCCGGATGACCTCGCCTCTCTCTGCTGCTCCCGAGAGGAGATCACGGATCGGAACGAGGTTGGCGTGCGTCCAGAACGGAACAGACGCGAAAGACCGGGCTATGGAACCGTCGACCGGAATCGGGAAGAGCATCTCCTTGAGCGCCTCCACGACGTATATCGCGAAGATGCCCATGCAGACGACTCTTGGACGATGGTGGTCGTCGCGAACGAAAGTGACGACGACGACGGCGGCGAGTGCCGGATAGATGAAGACTCCGAATGTGTTGCCGGTCAACACAGCTTGGCGTTCTCCTCGAATGAGGCTCTCCGTCAACGCTGATGGGCGCAGAGCCTCAGCTGGCTGATCGCTCCGGATCGTGAAGGCATCTTGAGGGTACCCGCTCCCTTGGTGTTCCGACCGTCGTCTTCGGCGGTCGATGCGACGATGGAGTAAGCACGAATCGATGACAGACGCCGTGGCAACGTGGGTCGTTCCGGTCGGGGCGGCCCAATGTCCCTCGCCCGATCGTGTCGGGCCCCACCGATACGGTGGGCGGATGCTGGTGTGCCTGGCCTGTGGTCGGTTCGGGAGCGGAGCGCGAGGGCTCTGCCCCTCCTGTCGTGATTCCCTGGTGAGGGCTCCCTCGACCCTCCTGCCGTCGGGGCTCGTCGTCCACGGCGCCTTCCTGCACCAAGGGGCAGCCCGCCGGCTGGTGCACCGCCTCAAGTACGGGGGCATGGTGCAGGTGGGTGCCCTCATCGGCGAGGTGCTCGCCCCCTTGGTGCCGCCTGCCGCCAGCGTCCTGGTTCCGGTGCCACGGGCTCGGCTGCGCCGGGCCACCCACGGGGTCGACCCGGCCGAGATCCTCGCCCGGGCCGTGGCCGCGCGTTGCGGCCTCCCCGTCGTCGGGGCGCTGCGGGCCGGTCTGTGGTGGCCGCGCCATGCCGGCCGGGGTCGGGCGGGACGCAACGGAGCCCGCTACCGGGCGGTCCGGAGGCTGCCTGCGGGCGCGGTGCTCGTCGACGACGTGCTGACCACCGGCTCCACCCTGGAGGCGGCCGTCGCCGCTTGCGGCAGCATCCCGTGCGCTGCCCTTACCGCCACAGTGGCGAGTAGAGTTCGAAATGGCCCGCCGAACAGGCCGAGCGAACTCCTGGAGACTGTGTGGCGGCACCACTGGGGAAACGGCGGCAACCCGCGTGTGACGCCGCCCACCGCGTGAGAAGCCGCGGCCGCCCCCACGGTTCCGAGTTCCCGCCCGATTCAGATTCCGGTGCTTCGGCGTCGATGAATTCAGCGACCAGCGGAAAGGAGCGTCTGTGGACGTTCGCGTACACGGGAGGAACCTGCACGTAGCCGAGGACGTGGCGGAGACCGCCGCCGAGAAGGTGCGGCACGCCAGCCGTATCTTCGACGACGGTGGTTCTGCCGACGTGGAATTCTCCGAGCGGCAGAACCCGAGCGCATCGGAGGAGCGCTTCCGGGTGGAGATCACGACCCGCCTCGCCGGTCACACGGTCCGGGTCGAAGCCGGGGGCGTCGACGACGTGGCTGCCCTCGACGTCGCCGTCGACAAGTTCGAGCGTCAGCTCCGCCGGCTCAAGGAGCGACTGATCCAGCGGTCACGCAAGCCGGCGGACAAACGCCTCAATCCTGCATCGGCGATCTCCGATGAAGAGGAAACGGGCCAGTACCCCAGGATCGTGAAGACGAAACGGTTCGCGATGAGGCCCATGACGTCTGAGGAGGCCGCGTTGCAGATGGAGATGCTCGGACACGACTTCTTCTTCTTCCTCGATGCCGAGAGCGGCAACCACTGCGTCTTGTACCACCGACACAACGGAACGCTAGGACTGATCGAACCCGAATGACCCGCCTACTCGTAGTCGACGATATTCCGCTCTTCCGGGCCGGGCTGACCTCGGCGCTGGGCGATGCCGGATTCGACGTGGTCGGCGAAGCCGGCCATGCCGAAGCGGCGGTGGGCCAGGCAGAGCATCTGCAACCCGACCTGGTCCTGCTCGACGTCCTCATGCCGGGACTGTCCGGACTCGACGTCGTCGAGAAGATCATGGCGGTGTCCCCGGGGTCGAAGGTGATCCTGCTGACCGGGAGCGAGTCCGAGGAGGATCTGCTCACCGCCCTGCGTACCGGCGCCCGCGGCTACATCGTCAAGGACACGCCGTTCGAGAACCTGGTGGAAGCCATCAAGGCGGTGAGCCGGGGCGGTGCCGCCCTCTCGCCCCAGATGGCGGGGAAGCTGTTCGACGTGTGCCGCCAGTTGCTTCGCCACCAGGAACTGCTCCAGGCCCGCAAGCCGACCCTCACCGGGAGGGAGATCGAGGTGCTGCAGTTCGTCGCCAGAGGGATGACGAGCCGCCAGATCGGTCGCGACTTGTACATCTCCGAGAACACGGTCAAGAATCACATCCGGAACATCCTCGACAAGCTCGGGCTGCATTCCCGCAACGAGGCGGTGCTATACGCGGTGCGCGAGAAGCTGATCTCGATCGGATGAGTCAATGGCATTTGCATCCGGTCGCGCGCACGATTTCGTAGGTCGGGTCGTCGACGCCCTCGGGGTGGCATGGACGACCTTCACCCTGTATCCGGAACCGGCCGCTCAGCCTCCATTCTCCTGGGCCGTCGATGCCCTCTCGGCCGATCTGAAGCAGCCGGTCACCCTCGTCGTCGGCCCTGGTACCTTCTTCCACGAGACCGATGAGATCCGGGCTTCGGAGGGCGCGGTCCGACTCGCCCGTGAGCTGTTCCTCCACGACATCGAGTACCTCCGGTTCAAAGGGAGCACCACCGCCGACGGCCTCGTCGGCTTCTTCCGCGCCATCGAGCTCGATGACGAGGAGGTGCGGTCCCGGGGCGGGATCGTCTCGGTGCTCGAGAAGGTCCCGGGGACCGGGATCGAGGTCTACGAGCGCGGCCTGCTCGTGATGGGGGCCGAGCACGACACCGGGCGAGAGGCCGAGCACGACGCCACCACGTTGCGTCTCTCCACCGCGGCGGCCGCCGCTGCCCGCGGCGCCGCCCCCGACGAGATCGCCCACCTCCTGGTGCAGGACGACAGCCCGATGGGGGCGGTGGCCACCGAGTTCCTCGAGACCTACACCGGTCTCTACGAACATGCTCTCGAGGTCGCCGCCAACGACGACGGCGACCCGGCGCCGCTCCACCAGGGCGCCCACGACCCGTGGCGCGGGTTCCGCAGCTTCGTCGAGGCCTTCTTCTACCTGCCCCGAGGCGACCAGGTCGAGGTCCTCGAATCGGCGCTCGACGACACCGGAAGCGCCGCCAACCGGGTCTTCCTGGGCCAGCTCTCCTCCGCCGACTTCGCCGGTTTCATGTCCGACCTGTCCGATTCGACCACCGAGCGCCTCATGGCGTTCGCCGCGGTGGTCGCCGGGGAGACCGGCCGGCCGCCGGGTGAGTTCGTCGAAGGGCTCCAGGTGGCTGCCTCGGGAGCCGCGGCCCGTAGCGGCATGACCGAGCGGGTGCGCGAGGTGCTGGAAGCGGTCGACCGCGATCCGGCGAAGTCCGATGACTTGGCCCGTGACCTCAGGGAGCGACTCACCCGCCCCGAGGACCCCGACGAACTCGGCACCAACATCCTGCGTGGCCTGCTGCAGTGCGAGACGCGCGACGACCGCTTCCACCGGGTGCTCAGGGTCTGGACGGGGCGGGTGTCCCGTGCCTTGCGCGATGGCAACTTCGCGAAGGCCCGCGCGCTTCTCACCGCGGTGCTCGACGATCCGCCCTACCCCGCGTCCCGCCACGAGATGGTGCGGGACGCCATGCGACACGTCGCCGGACGCGACACGCTGCAGATCGTGGTGGAGCAGCAACAGGGCGCCGAGGTACCCCCCGAGATCCTCGACATCTTCGAAACGATGGGCCTCGTCGTGGCCGACGCCCTCGTCGCCCAGCTCGCCGAGGCATCGGATCGCCGCAACCGGCGGGTGCTCACCGAGCTCGTCACCCGTGCCATCCGGGAAGACCCGGGGGTCGTCATTCCGTACCTGTCGGGGAGGCCCTGGTACCTACTGCGCAACCTCGCCATCGCGCTCGGCAAGACCGGTCAGGCCAACGCGGTGCCGGGCCTGTTACGCATGGTCAACCACGAGGACCATCGGGTCCGGACCGAGGCGCTGCGCTCCATCCTGCGGATCCAGGGCCGAGAGGCGGTTCCCACCGTGATCCGCATGCTGGGAGATCCTCACGAGCGGGTGCGGCACGCCGCCGCCGGTCTTGCCCGTGCCGTCGACAGCGAAGGCTTCGACGCGCTGTTGGTCGCCGAACTCGATTCCGACCGGCTCTCCACCGAGGCCGCCTGCGGCATCGTCGAGCTGCTCGGATGCCTGGAGACCGACCGTGGAGCGGACGCTCTCGCCCGACTCGCCGGACGTCGCTTCGTGTTCCGCAAGCGGTCGCGGGCCATGCGCGACGCAGCCCGGATGGCCATGGACAAGGAGACACGATGAGCGAACGGCTCTCCTCGGCGTTCCTGCGGGCTCTGCGCCGGCTGGTCCGGCAGGTTTCGCTGTACCCCGAGCGGCACCCCCTCACCACCGAGGCCCTCATCGGCTGCCAGGACGCGGTGCAGGACCTCGCCGCGGTGTATCCGGAGACCATCATCTCGATTCTCGAGAACGCCTTCTATCACGACCGCAGCCTGCTGGCCCACACCTCGCTCGAGTTCCATGTGCTGCTGGGCGAGATGCAGCAGCGAGAGATCGAGTCGGTCACTCTGCTCCATCCGGTCTCCGGGCCGGACCTCACCGACCTCGCCAAGTTCATCGCCGGGATCTCCGACGACCTGCCCGCAGACGGCACGATCCGGCTCAACGACGACCACCTCAGCCACGCCGACGTCACCACCAACCCGATGTCCGGACTGCGGGGGGCGTACACCGAATCCATGGATGCCGTGCGTCTGTCGGTCGCGACCATGGCGAGCGACCGCGAGATCGAGCTCACCCCGGTGGTGAGCGCGGTGGAGAATCTCTTCGAATACGCCGTGTCGCAACCGGGCGCCAGCCTGCTGCTGTCGACGGTGAAGAGCCACGACGAGTACACGTTCTTCCACTCGGTGAACACCGGGATCCTGGCGCTCGCCTTCGGCCGGTCCCTCGGGATCTCCAGGGCCGAGCTGGTCCCGATCGGGGTGGGGGCGGTGTTGCACGACATCGGCAAGGTGGCGGTGTCCACCGCCACCTTGAACTGGCCGGGGACGCTCGACGAGGAGAAGTGGCGCGAGATCAAGATCCATCCGCAAGAGGGCGGGCTCGCCATCATGGCCGCCGGGGGTCCCGGCCACGAGATCGCGGCCACGGTCGCCTTCGAGCATCATGCCCGCTTCGACGGGACGGGCTATCCCGAGATCGACCGTGACCGCCCACCACGAATCTTCAGCCGCCTGGTGACCGTCGTCGACACCTATGACGCCATGACCACCCGCCGCGCCTACCGCCGAGCCGAGACTCCGCACCGGGCCCTCAAGGTTCTGCTCGGCGGCATGGGAGGTGCCTACGACCCGGACCTGGTGCAGGCCTTCATTCGCATGATGGGCATCTTCCCTCCCGGGTCGGTGCTCGAGATGGACGGTGGGGAGCTGGTGGTGGTGGTCGACCGGGTCGAGGCGGAAGGCGCCCCACTGCCCGGGCTGCTGGTGAAGGCACCGACCGGTGAGGCGGTCGAGCCCGAGCCCTATCAGATCGTGGTGGACCGGGTGGTGCGCCAGGTGCTTCCGCAGCACGCAGGGGTGGATCCGGCCTCGTTGCTGGAGAACTTGGGGGAGTTGAACGCTCCCACCACCTGATCGGAGCCCGCGCCCTACGCAACCCGGGCACGCTCCTAGAATGGGTTTCCCATGTCCATCTTCAGCAAGGTCCTCAGATTCGGAGAGGGCAAGCGGCTGAAGGAGCTCGAGCA
>CAYUDA010000007.1:0-22800 GCA_964443425.1 uncultured Acidimicrobiaceae bacterium | reverse complement strand
TTGGCGTAGCCGAGGGATACGAAGTCGAGCCCACGGGCGTCGAGGAAGTACCGGAGGTAGTCGTCGACGACCTTCTTGGCCACCCCATAAGGCGATTGGGGGCGCCGCCGCACCGTCTCGGGAGTAGGGAACACGTCGACGTCGCCGTAGGTGGCGCCGCCGGAGGAGGCGAATACGATCCGCTCCACCCCGCACCCCGCCGCCGCTTCGAGCACCCCCACCGTGCCGACGACGTTGACGGAGGCATCGGCAACAGGATCGGCGACGGACTTTCGGACATCGATCTGAGCGGCGTGGTGGAACACCACCTCGGGGCGAAAGGCCCCCATGACGGCGTCGAGGCCGGGGTCGCGGATGTCGAGTTGGTGGAAGGTGACCACCCCGCGGCGGCGGGCCGCGGCGAGCCGATCAAGCCGGCCGGTGCTGAGATCGTCGACGACGAGGACCTCGACCCCGTCGTCGACGAGGCGATCGACCAGGTTCGCTCCGATGAACCCCGCCCCGCCGGTCACCAGCGCCCGCCGCACCTTGGTCTCCTCGCTGCTCGATGGAGGCCCAAGCTACCAGCCGGGCGCGAAAGCAGCTCCTCGGGTTGGACCAGAGAGGCCTAGTAGGCGCCGCGGCCGCTGATCACGGCCGGGACCGTCTTGGCGAGCAGGCTGAAGTCCTGCCGCAGGCTCCAGGTGTGGACGTATTCGAGGTCCATGTCGATCCAGGTCTCGAAGTCGAGATCAGACCGCCCGCTCACCTGCCAGATGCACGTGATGCCCGGTTTCGCCGCCAGACGCTGGCGCGCCTTCGGCGAGTAGGCGGCAACCTCTTCGGGGAGGTGCGGCCGGGGACCGACCAGGCTCATACGCCCGGTGAAGACGTGCACCAGCTGCGGCAACTCGTCGAGCGAGAGACGACGCAGCAGCCTGCCCACCCTGGTGACCCGCGGATCCTTGCGGATCTTGAAGATGGGCCCATCCTGCTCGTTGAGACCCCACAGGGTCGCCTTCTCCTCGTGGGCGTTGGCTCGCATCGACCGGAACTTCCAGAACCGGAACATCTCACCGTGCTGCCCGATGCGATCCTGCTTGTAGAGCAGCCCGCCTCGCGACGTGGTGAGGATCGCGACGGTGATGAGGACAAAGAGCGGAGCGAGCAGGACGAGCGCCAGCCCGGACACCACCACGTCCATGGCCCGCTTCACCCCCAGCTGCCAACGTGCCGCCGCCACGTACCCGGTGCGCGGAAGGACCGCGATCCCGTGGTCGATGGCAACGACCTGATGGCCGGTCCGCAAGTCGATGACCGTGGCCGTCTCCGTGCCGTTGGTCTCGACGACCTCCTCGGCCGGAACCGACTCCGGACGAATATTCCCTACCTGGGCTAGATGCCCTACTTCAGCCCGCAACGCCTACCCCCTAGCAGCCCCTGTGGCTTCTCCGTCTGAGGCCCCAAGCCCGTGGCACACTCAGACGCTAGCTTTCCCCACAGCCACCGTGCGCACACACTCACGCGCACCGCGCCGTTTCCTTGGGTCGATGTTAAGCAGTTGATATGTCGCACGCAAGGCTATTCCTCGTACGCTCAGGGTGAGTAGACACCGCTGCCAAACCCCCAGGTCATCCGTGTCCCCACACCAGTCGAAGGGCCCTCAACGGGGCATGACGACCCCGCTGCCGACGGTCGCGCCCGCGATTCACTTGACCCTGCGAGGAGCACTGGCTAGAACACCTGCACGCGTGTGGGGGGCCTCACCTCGAGGGTACGGTCACGGCCTCAAAGGGCTCAAGACCATGCAGAGTGGCGACGATGACCACTCTGAGGAGTGGCCCGACATGGTCGGGTGGAGCGCACCGGTGGAAGGCAAGGCGTGATGAGCCACAGAACACCTACCGTCACATGGTTCCGCGCCGTCCTGGCCTTCGCCCTCCTCGCAAGCCTCGTCGCCCTCGTCCCCGGACAGGTGGCACGCGCCGATGGCACGTTCGTCGACGACGACGACTCCATCCACGAGGTCTACATCGAAGCCTTCGCCGCCGCCGGCATCACCAACGGCTGCAACCCGCCCGTCAACGACCGCTACTGCCCCGAGCGCGCCGTCACTCGCGGCGAGATCGCCGCCTTCCTGGTTCGGGCGCTCTCGCTCCCGTCGACCTCGCGAAACGCCTTCGGCGACGACGACGACTCAATCTTCGAGGACGCCATCAACGCTCTCGCCGCCGCCGGCATCACCAACGGCTGCAACCCGCCGGCCGACGACCGCTACTGCCCCGACGACATGGTCACCCGCGGACAGATGGCGGCACTGCTGGTCCGCGCCTTCGGCTTCGACGACCCCGGCGCGGGCGACTGGTTCGTCGACGACAACACCTCGATCTTCGAAGCCGACATCGACCGGATCCGTCAGGCGGGCATCACCATCGGCTGCAACCCGCCCGCCAACAACCGGTACTGCCCCGACGATGTCGTCACCCGAGCGCAGATGGCGACCTTCCTGGTGCGAGCCCTCGACCTCGACCCGGTGGAACCCCCCACCTCAACCCCGCCGCCGCCCGACCTCGATCCCCTTCCGACCCACTACGACGTCACCCTCCACCCCGGCGACAACATCGCAGCCGCGGTCGCGTCCCGTCCGTCCGGGACCAGCTTCTACTTCACATCGGGCGTCTACCGGATGCAGGAGATCACCCCCAAGAACAACGACCTGTTCGTCGGTGCCCCCGGGGCGGTGCTGTCGGGCGCCAAACGGCTCACCACCTTCAGCAAGGAGGGAAGCCTCTGGGTGGCCTCCGGCCAGACACAGCAGCACAGCGGCGTCACCCAGGGCGATGAATACGGCACCTGCGAGCATGGCTACGACGGCTGCATCTACCCCGAGGACGTCTTCATCGACGACGTCGCCCTGCTCCAGGTCACCAGCCAGTCGGAGGTCGTCCCCGGGAAGTTCTACTTCGACTACGGCGCCGACAAGATCTACATCGCCGACAACCCCAGCGGTCACGTCGTCGAAGCCTCGGTCACCGAGCATGCCTTCACCGGCGCGGCGGACGACGTCCGCATCGAAGGCTTCGTCATCGAGAAGTACGCCACCCCGGGCCGGGAGGGCGCCGTCAACGCCCGCATCGGTCGGGTCGGCGCCAACGGCGTGAACTGGATCGTGGCCGACAACGAGATCCGTCTCAACCACGGGTACGCCGTCAAGGTCGAGGTGAACATGGTGGTGCAGGGCAACGACCTGCACGACAACGGACACATGGCGCTCGGCACCGTCGCCGACAACGTCCAGATCCTCAACAACGAGATCGCCTACAACTGCCGGGCCGGTTTCCGCTGCATGGGGTGGAGCAGCGGCGGGATCAAACTCGATTTCTCCGACAACGTCGTGATCCGCTGGAACAACGTCCACCACAACTTCGGGCACGGCATCATGGTCGACTGCGGATCGAAGAACGCCACCATCGAACACAACACGGTGTACGACAACGAGGGCATCGGCATCCAGCACGAGATCAGCAGCACGGCGACGATCTACGCCAACGACATCCGCCGCAACGGCTTTCCCATCCTGGGCCCCGGCAACGAGTCCATCAACTTCCCCGGGATCCTCATCCTCGACTCCGAGAACAGCGAGGTCTACCAGAACACCCTCATCGGCAACAACGACGCCATCATCGCCCGCCAGGACTCCCGTCTCCCGGCTCCGGGCAACTCGCTGTGCGAAGGGGTCTACGACCTGCGCAACGTCTCTGTCCACGACAACTACATGGACCTCACGAACGGCGCCACCGTCGGCATCGACCTCGATTGGGGCGTCACCGACACCGCCTACTTCACGTCCCGCAACAACCGCTTCCAGGGCAACGACTACGTGGTCAGCAGCTCCAACAGCAAGCCCTTCCGCTGGTTCTCGTCCCAATCCGGGTTCCAGGAGCAGTTGGTGAACGCCGCGACCTGGGTCGCCGCCGGTCAGGACACCACCGGTACCTTCACCTACCCCTGAGTCGAGCGGCGCGACACGTAGGATGGCGCGACCCCGACGACGAGGCGTGACCCTTGAGGATCCTCCAGATCCACACCCACTATCGCGAGGCGGGCGGTGAGGACGCCGTGGTGCGCGCCGAACGCGACCTCCTGCGGGCCGCCGGCCACGAGGTGCTCGAGTGGCGGCACCGCAACCCCGAAGGAGCGCTGCCGGCCTCGGTGGCGCTGCTCGGCGCTCCGTGGAACCCGCGGCGTGCCCACCAGGTGGGCCGCGCCGCCCACGCCGCCGAGGCTGACGCGGTCCACGTCCACAACCTCTGGTTCGCCACCTCCCCCGCCGCCCTGCGCGCGGTGCGTCGCGCCACCGGGGCACCCCTCGTCATGACGCTGCACAACTATCGCCTGACATGCGCCAACGGACTGCTGCAACGGGACGGCAAGCCTTGCGAACTCTGCGTCGGCGCCAGCCCCTGGCAGGCGGTGCGGTACCGCTGCTACCGGGACTCGCGAGCCAAGTCGATCGTCGCCGCCGCCACCATCGCCCTCAACCGGCGCCTCGACACCTGGGGCGGCACCGTCGACCGGTTCCTGGTCCTCACCGAGTTCGCCCGGGACCGCATGGTGGCGGCCGGATTCCCCCCCGACAAGCTGGTCGTGAAACCCAACTTCGTCCCCGATCCCGGGCCACGACCGGAGCCTCCGTCCCAGGTCCGCGACGTGCTCTTCGTGGGCCGGCTCGCCCGAGAGAAGGGGATCGCCACCCTCATGGAGGCCTGGCGGAGGGCCGCACCGGCCGATCTCCGTCTCGTCGTGGTCGGAGGCGGACCGCTGGAGGCCGAGCTGCGCTCGGCGAGCCCGCCGGGAGTCGAGATCCGCGGAGCGGTGCCTGCCGGCGAGGTCCGCCGCCTCATGGTGTCGGCGCGGGCCTTGCTCTTCCCTTCCGAGTGGTACGAGGGCATGCCGATGACCCTGCTCGAAGCCTTCGCCGCCGGGCTGCCGGCCATGGCGTCAAATCTCGGCGCGATGAGCGAGATCGTCGGCCCGCTCGGCCCGCAGTGGCTCGTCGCTCCGGCCGATCCCGACGCCTGGGCTGCCGCCCTCGCCAGGCTGCAGGACGGAACGGAGGTGGATCGAGCCGGCAGGAGTGGCCGCGAACAGTGGGAGGCGTGCTACTCCCCGGCGCGGAACTTGGATCTGCTGGAGGCCGCATACGCCCCGGCGCGCTGATCAGGGCACAGCCACCGAGCGCCGGGGGGCGAACCTGCCGCGGCGACCTTGCCGAGGCGGCGGCCGGATCCCGACCGCATCGACCAAGGCCACCAACAGGACGAAGAGCATCAGGTTCACGTTGAGCCATGCTCCGAACCCGAGCCCGACGAGGTTCTGCAGGATGAGCGGGATGGGGAGGATGGCGTAGGCGGCGTCGACGCGCCGCAAGAGGGAGCGGGCCGCCCACCGCACGAGCCGGAACACCGCGTAGATGAACGGGATGAATCCGAGCAGGCCCACCCCGACGAGCGCCTCGAGGAAGCCGTTGTGGAGATGGGTGAACTGGTCGGCGCCGATGCTCTTGAGCGCCACGAAACGCCCGCCCGCTCCGAAGCCGTAGCCGGTGATCGGCTCGGCGAGCCAGGCACGAACCCCGGCCGCCCAGAACGTGGTGCGCCCGGTGAGCGTGTCGAGAGACCCCTGCACCTGGTCGCGGGACAGCACCTCGAGGATCTGGCGAAAGTAGAGGGCGATGAGGCCGCCGCCGAGCGGGGCGATCACGAGCATGAAGATCAGCCGGCGGTACACGAACAGCAAGGCGGCGAAGGAAACCACCCAGATGGCGACTCCCTGGCGGCCCGAGGCGAGCACGGTCGCCGACGTGCCCAGCATCACCAGCCACAGCCAGGGCCGGGCGCGGCGCCGAGGCGTGGTGGAGAGATAGCTGGCGAACCCGAACGCGGCGAGGGTGGCGCCCACCGACGAGAAGGCGTTGGGGCCGCTGAACGGCGACACCATGGTGCCCCGGAAGAAGAACCCGCGGCGGCTGAGATCTGCAGAGAAGACGCCGGGAACGACGAAGAACCCGATGACCCCCACCACGATGAGGGCGCCCTCCAGGTAGAGGAGCAGGGCGACGGTGCGTTTCAGGGCGTCGGCGGCGTCGGCCCGGGCCAGGAGCACCCAGGCCAGCCCGAGGGTGATGCCCAGCTCGAGCACCTTGCCGGCGGTCACCAGCGGCGCCACCGAGTAGGTGATGGAGAGCAGGGCAACCGCCCCGTAGGCGCCGAGGGCGAGCATGCCGTAGCGGCGCAGCCGAATCGACCTGGCCAGTCGGGCCACCGGCACGAACATCGGCAGCAGAATGAGCAGCGACGCCAGCGACAGCGCCGCCCGGGTGAGGGTCTCGGCGACAAAGGGGTTCGCCAGCGTGTCCTCCACCCCGAGCCGGTCGGCCCTGGCGTGGGTGGTGAGCATGATGAGGATGAGGACGGCGTGCTCCCGTCCCAGCCCCTTGCTGAGGTCCCGTAGTCCGGGAGGAAGGCCGGGGATCCGCAGGAACGCCACCGCGAGCGTCCACAGCACCGCCGTCCAGATCAGACCTTGCATCCGTGTCCCATCCCTGTCGCCAGCCCCGCTGCCGCCCGCCCGCTTCCGATGCTACCGGTCGGCGCCCGGAGGGGTGCCTGCTCCCTTGTCACCGTCCCGGGCCGCCCCATCAAACTCTGAAGATGCTGAACACCGCGTTGAGGCCGTGATCCTCCACCGAGATACGCTGCAGCAGCGTCCGCGAAGCGAGGTCGTAGCGGGCGACGTGAGTGCCGATACTCTTCTTGAACCCGGTCTTGACCCAGGCCACGTTCTCCCGGATGGCAGTGGGCCGCAGCCGGGAGAACCCGACCCATACCCCGTCGTCGTCGACGTGGATGCCGCGGCACCACCCGAGTTGGGCCCGCTCGTCCCCGATCTCGGTGAGGTCCACCTTCTCCACCACCTGCAAGGTGTCTGCGTCGGCGACGGCGATGACCCCGTTCACGGCGGTGAAGTAGATGAAGCCGTCCCGAACGAACCCGTCGTGGACCCGTTCCACCCCGATGTCGATACGTCGTGACGGGTCCTTGATCGACACCGCGTCCATCTGCTTGAAGCGGGTGACCCAGATCTCGTCGCCCAGCTCGAAGACGTGGTTGGGATGCGAATCGTATGGCTTGGTGCTTGCCACCTTGCGGTAGTCGACGTCGGGTGAGTAGCGGCTCCACGGGTCCTCCCCAAGGACTTGCCAGCGGTTCACCTCCTCACCGTCGATGGTGATCTCGACGAGTTGATCGAGGCCGGTGTTCACCACCAGCAGCGTGCCGCCCTCGCGGGGTCGGACGTGGTGCACGTCGTGGAAGGACGGGAGGGAGAGGTGCCGGATCAGCTCGAACCCCGGGTACCGGTAGACCAAGACCTCGGTCTGGGTAGCCAGGTACAGGGTATCGCCGCCCACCAGCGTTCCCTGCTTGAAGAGCACCGCCGGATCCTCATCGGCCACCAGCGACCGTGGCGACTCGTAGCTGTGGGCGACCGAGACCTGCCCGGTCGACTCGTCGATCGCCAGCACGTGCCCTTGCACGTATTTGTACCAATGCCCGGCACCTTCGCCGAGCGCGCGGGGGCGGCGTTGCTGGCCGCCCGTCACCAGGAGCGTCATGAGGGTCTCCCTGACCAATAGTTCCTACCGAGTCCGAGACGATAGCGGAGGCACGATCGCTCCCCGAACCGTCCCGGCGGTACCACCGACCCATATCACGCCATGGGAGAGCCGGGTATCATGCCGAGCCCGGCGCGACCGACCCTCGAGCCACCGCCGGCCGCCCGGCCCGAGGCCGGGTCCCCCGTCAGGAGGAACGGGCCTTGTCGCATCCATCATCGAGATCGACCGCACGGTGAGAAGGTTCCGCGCCATCCCCGCCGGGCTGGTCGATTCCGGCCTCTCCTCCCTCGCCACCTTCGTCGTCGGCGTCTACGCCGCAACGGTGTGGCGAAACGACACCGCCACCCTCGGGGTCTATGCCCTCTTCCTCGCCGCCTTCCAGATGGCGGCGAGCATCCCGACCCAGGCGCACTTCGTCCCGGCTGAGAAGGCGACCCTGCTGTTGGAGGGCCGCCCCCGACTGCTCCTGATGCGACGCATCGTGCTCCTCGGCCTCCCCTCGGCGCTGCTGGCGGGAGCGCTGGTGCCCCTGGCGGCGATCGTGGGCGTCGTGCGCGGCCTTCCCATGTCAGAGCAGGTGCCCTTCATGGTGACGGCAGCAGCGGCCACGATGCTGTTCCCGATCCAGAACCACACCCGCCGGCTGCTCCACCTCGGCACGGTGTCGTGGGCCGCGGCGTCGGTCTCGGCGCTCCAGCTCATCGGTGCCGTCGGGGGGCTCGGTTTGCTGCATTCGTTCGACACACCGCGACGCTGGGTCCCGATCGGCGCCCTCGCCATCGCCAACGGCCTCTCCTTGGTCGGAGGTCTCGCCCTGGCGACCTGGCACGGTCGTCCCCACCGCGCCGCCGCCGGGGAAACCCTGCAACAGGCACACGAGTCCCTCACCTACCGAAGGCTGTTCGAATCCGGCAAGTGGCTGGTGTCGACCGGGATCATGTCCACCGGGAACAACTTCGTCGTCGCCGGCGTCATTACGGTGCTTGCCGGTCCGGCCCCACTGGGTCTGGCCGAGGCGGCTCGCATCGTGGCCCAGCCGATCCTGGTGGTCGCAACGGGTCTCAGCGCGGTGCTCGCACCTCCGTCGATGTCGGCCGGGTTGCGCCGCGACCGGGCCGAGGCTCGGCGCGTCTCGCGGGTCTTCTACGGAGTCACCGCCGGCCTCGGGATCCTCTACCTCGCCGTCACCGCGGTGGACTGGCCGCTGAACCCCTTCGTCCGTCTGGTGCCGGCCGCCTACGACGTGTCGTGGCTGGTGGCGGTCAGTGTCGTCGCCAGCAGCCTCAACGGGGCGTCCTTCCCGGGACGCTTCGAGTTGATCGGCGCCAACCGGGAACGTGATCTGTTCGGAGCCGAGATCGTCGCCAACATCGCCCAGTTCTCGCTCGCCACCGCCATGGCCGCTGCCGGATCGGGGAACGGTTCCGTCGCCGCCCTGGCCCGACCCTCGAGCTTCCTGACGCTGGGGGCCACCCGGCTGTTCTTCTACCGCCGTCCGCTCGATCGCCACTACGCCAACCCGTCGGCGGGCGGTATGCTCGACGCCCCCGGCGACACCACAGAAGGGTGAAGCGCGTGCGGTTCAAAGAGTTCCCGCCCGGCTGGGGCCACCTGTTCGTGCCCATCGGGTCCCGCGCCGAGGCCGCCGCCGGCATCGCCCTCTACACCCCCGGATCGTGGCGGGGCATCGTGGCCCAGCGGGCCGCATGGTGCGTCGTGCGCGCCGGCGGCCCCCGCCTGCTGCCCGGCAAGGCCCGGCCCTGGGACCCGCCCATGGACGCCACCACCTGGGATCGGTTCCACCGGGACCTGGGTCGCGCCGTCGGCGGCTTCGACACCTGGGCCGGGTACGTGCGGAGGGGCGGCCGTAGCGGGCTGCTGCTACTTCTGCTGCGCGGGGGGGCGCCGGTCGGCTTCGTCAAGGCCCGTCTCGCAGGCGACGCCGTCGTCGACAACGAGTTCCAGGCCCTCGAAACGGTGTACGCCACCCATCCGACGTCGTTCCGCGCGCTCGAACCGCTGGGGAGGGGAACCTGCGGGGAGTGGAGCTACCTGGTCACCGCTCCCCTCCCACCCCGCATCCACCGTCGCGCCGACGACGCAGTGCTCCCCGGCGTGCTCGACGACGTGCAGCGGGCGCTGGCGGCCCATCCCAAGCAGCCGGGGACCCCGGACCACTGGGTACCGGCCCACGGCGACTTCGCCCCGTGGAACCTGCGCCGGATCCGCCGCAACGGGACGTTTCTCATCGACTGGGAGGCGGCGGGATGGGCGCCTCCGGGAAGCGACCTGGTGTACTACGCGGCGTGCGCCGCCGCCCTCGGGCGATCGGTGCATGGGTTCACCATCGAGCCGGGTGAGGCCGCCCACTTCTGCTGGCAGCAGGTCCGGTCCCGCATCGACCAACGCCTGCAGCGGGGAGGAACCGTCACCGATCTCGACCAGGGACTGCTCGAGGCCCTCGCCCCCGGCGCTCCCTAGCGGCCCCGCCGGGACCGCGCCCTCACTCCGCTTCCGACTCGCCGCCGGCCCCCCGCTTCCGGCCCCGGAACGACTCCCCGCGGCGGCGCTGATCCCGGTTGCGTCGGTGGCGCTCCCAGGCGAGGCGGAGGCGGAACGAGACCAGCCGCCACAGGTACGGGCCGCGGGTGTCGGGATGCATGTAGGCCACCATGCGCTTGGGAGGGAAGATGATGCGCCACCACCACCGGAGGGCCTCCCTGCGCCGTCCCTTCATGGTGAAGGGGATCCAGTAGCGGGTGCGCACCATCCGCGACATCCCGACGTGGCCCTGGAGCCGGCTGCTGGGCGGCCACGCCACCCTCCACAGGCGACGGGCCAGGCGCCCAGTCGGGGGGATGGGAACGTCGAGGTCGAGCCACGACGCCACGACCCGCATCGACTCGTAGGTGTGCAACGCCAACCCCTCGCCGCGCACGAACCGGTCGACCATGTCCCAGTCGATGTCGGAGCCGGAGATCATCCGGGCGACGTCGACGAAGCCGAGGAGGTAGGAAAACCGATCCTTCTGGAGGTGGAGAAGAGCCTGCACCAGGGCGATCTCGGGAGCGAGGACCCGGATCTCGGTCCCGTCGGGAGCGGCCACCGTGCCCGTGGTCGACCAGATCTCGTCGAGCTGGCGAACCGGGATGCCGAGCTTGATCGGCTCCTGGTGGAGATCGATCGCGGTGCCGTTGGGAAGGTGGAGGTCGACACCCTGGGCTGCACCGCCGTCGATCATGGCCTGAATCGTGCCCACCACCGGGTGGTCCGGCTGCAGCAACCTCACCAGCTCGCCGATGCGGTCGAGGTGGTGAGGAGCAACGAAGACGTCGATGTCGGCGCAGGGACGGAGCCCCTCCCCCCGGTACCAGCGCGCCTCGTTGGTGACGCCCTTGAACGCCGCCAGATCGATGCCGTGCCCCGCGGCCACGGTGTCGATCCGGGCCAACGTCCGCCACAACACCTGGTTCGAGACCCTGATGGCGAGTCGGTGTTGGGCGAGGCCGGCGGCGAGATTTCGAGGGAAGGCGACCTCCCCACCGGAGAGGGCTTCGTGCAACAACCCGAGCATGCGATGTTCCGCCGCCGAGACGACGAGGGCCTCGGGTTCGGCGATCTCGCCGAGCGGCCGGCCGGCCGCGACGTCGAGCAGCGTCGGGTGGGGCCTGCTCACGACGGAAGCCGGCCCCGGGTCACGGTCATGCCCGATCCATGGCCATCGCTCACCCCATGTTTGGTCATTCCCCGCTCGATCACAGTGGTTCCGCCGCTGGAGTGGGGATGATATCGTGCCACGATCGCAAGCCGGCGCCGGTAGCCGGGACGGTACCCGCCACATCGTGGCCAGGGGGATTCCGATGCAGCAGACGGAGGAGTACGGCACCATCGAGCCGACGCTGCTGCGCGCCGTGTGGCGCTACCGCTGGCTGGTGCTCGCCATCACGGTCCTCGCCATCGTCGCCGCCTGGCTCTACTCGAACGCCACCGCGGTCGAGGAGTTCGGGGCGGAGGCCTCGATGCAGGTGGAGGACCCGCAGGCGTCCATTCTCTTCACGAGCTCCCCGGGGACGCGACGGGTGGAATACGTGGCCGACCAGGCCGAGATCCTCCAGTCGGGCGACGTCGCGCAGCGGGCAGCCGACATCGCATCCAAGACCGATCCCAGCTTCCCCTACGTCACCGAAGACGTGCTGCTCCAAACCGACATCGAGGTGACGAGCGACGCCGGATCGGTGATCCTGATCGGCTTCATCGCCACCCAGGCCGACTGGGCCACGCTCGGCGCCAACTCGCTCATCGAGGCGTACAAGGAGCTGCTTTCCGACGAAACCGAGGCCAGCTACGCCTCCCGGGTCAAGGTGCTCGACGAGCGCATCTCCGAGATCGAGAAGGAGGTGGCCGACCTCAACAGCCGCATCGACACCCTGTCCGAGCCCTCCGCCGACGCCGTCGAGCTCGAAGATCGGCTCGCCGAGCTGCGGACCCAGCTGCTCACCCTCAGCGCCGAACGGGACCGCACCAGCGACCCGGCCCGTCTCCTGCAGATCCGGACCGACGTCAGCGACCTCACCAACGAGGTGGCGCTGTTCGAAAGGCTGCTCACCCTCGAGGGCACCGACCCGGACATCGCCGAACTGCAGCAGCGGCGAAGTCAGCTCCTGCAGCAGATCGACACTCTCACCGTGCAGCGCAACGGGATCGTGGTCGACAGCCAGCTGCTGGGCAGCGGCGTTGTGCTCACCAACCCCGCCGTGACGGCGGCGCCTCTCGACAGCGGCCTCCGCAAGCTGCTCATCGTCGGCATCTTCCTCGGGCTGCTGGTCGGCAGCTCCCTCGCCTACCTGCTGGCGCTGCGGAACCGCACCATCGAGAACCGCTCGCAGCCGGAGCTGATCCTGCACGCCCCGCTGGTGGCCAGCATCCCCAATTTCCGCCTCGAGGGCATCAAGGTGCCGCTCCCGGTCCGCGCCGTGCCACGGTCGGCGTCGGCGGAGGCCTTCCGGTTCGCCGCCGCCGCCCTCGGTCTGCCGCGGCGCCGCTCCTCCCAGGGCACGCTCACCGCGCCCAGCAACACGGTGATGATGACGTCCGCCGCCGGAGGAGACGGCAAGACCATCGTCGCCGTCAACACCGCGCTCGCCGCGGCCCGCGAGGGCAAGCGGGTCCTCCTCATCGACGCCGACTTCGGGAATCAGGCCGCCACCGAGTTGCTCGCCCCCGACGTGCGCCCCGAGAAGGGGATGACCGAGGTGGTCGAGGCGGGCGCCGCCCTCACCGACGCCATCATCCCCATCGAGGGAACCGAATCGACCGGCCTCCACCTCCTCCCCCGCGGCTGGCGCCAGACCACCGCCCCCGAGTTCTTCCGACTCCCGGCCACCCGCGAGTTCCTCACCAAGATCCAGGAGTACTACGACCTCGTCCTCATCGACGCTCCGCCGCTCCTGCACGTCGCCTACGCCAGCACGGTGGCCGGCATGGTCGACCGCCTCCTCGTCGTGGTGCGCCACCAGAGCCTGGCAGCCGAGCTGGAGGAGCTGGAGGACCGCCTCGAGTTCATCGGGACGCCCACGATCGGCTACGTCTACAACCTGGCGCCGTTGCGGTACGAGATGACCCGCACCGAAGGTTCCATGAAGGACGTCCTGGGCACCCCGGATCGTTCCGAAGTCGAAGAGTGATCCACGGGCGCCAACCGCCATGAGCGGGGAGGCGTGGCTCACGCTCCTGGTCCTGGCCGTCGCCATCTTCGCCATGGTGCGCGACCTGGTGCCGCCGGCTGTGGCGATCCTGGGGGGGACGGTGGTGCTGCTGCTCGCCGACGTGATCACCCCCGAGGAAGCCTTCGCCGGGTTCTCCAACCCGGCGCCGCTCACGATCGCGGTGCTCTACATCCTGGCGGCGGCCGCCGCCCGCACCGGCCTGCTCCAGCCGCTGGTGGCATCCACCCTCGGTGGGAAACGATCGGTGCGCGGTGGCCTGGGGCGGCTCCTCCCTCCGGTGGCCCTCGCCTCCTCGGTGCTCAACAACACCCCGATCGTCGCCATGCTGGTGCCCGAGGTCGGTAACTGGGCCACTCGCCACGGCCGCCAGCCCTCCCGGTTCCTCATGCCGATCTCCTTCGCCGCCATCCTCGGCGGCACGGTGACGCTCATCGGCACCTCCACCAACCTCGTCGTCTCCGGCCTGCTCGAAGCCGGTGGCCACGAGCCGCTCGGGTTCTTCGAGATCACCAAGGTCGGGCTCCCGGTGGCGCTGCTCGGGGTGGGGTTGGTGGTTGCGCTGGCGCCGCGCCTGCTGCCCGACCGCCCCTCGACCCGGGACGAACTCACCGAACGGATGCGTGAGTTCACCGTCGACATGACCGTCGACCGCGGTGGCCCACTCGACGGCGTCACGGTGGAGGAGGCGGGCCTGCGTGACCTCGCCGGGGTGTTCCTCGTCGAGGTGAGCCGGGGAGACGAGGCGATCGTGCCGGTGTCGCCCTCCACCCGGCTCCATGGTGACGACTCGTTGCGCTTCGTAGGCCGGGCCGGCGACGTCGTCGACCTCCACAACATGAGGGGGGTGCGCTCCGCCGCTGCCGACCACATGCGTCGCTTCGACCTGGAGCGCTCCAACTTCTTCGAGGCGGTGGTGGGAGCGACCTCGCCCCTCATCGGCAAGACGCTCAAGGAGGCCGGCTTTCGCGGCGCCTACGGCGGAGCCGTGGTGGCGGTGCACCGGGCCGGGCAACGGGTCGACGCCAAGCTCGGCGAGGTCCCGTTGCGGGTGGGAGACACGCTGGTGGTGTTGAGCGACGAGAATTTCCGGGAGCGTTGGACGGATCGAGGCGACTTCCTGCTCGTCTCCCGCCTCGGCAGCTCCCCGATGGTTGCCTCGGGGAAGCGCCCGCTGGCGGCGGTGATCTTGCTCTCGGTGGTGGTGCTCGCCGCCACCGGGACGGTGTCGGTGCTCAAGGCCGCGTTGCTGGGCGCCGTCGCCGTGCTCGGCTTCCGCGTGCTGCGCCCCGGGGAGGCCCGCAGCGCCATCGATCTCGATGTGGTGCTGCTCATCGCCGGTGGGTTCGGCCTCGCCGCCGCCATGGAGAAGTCGGGGTTGGCCGAGACGATCGCCACCGGCCTGGTGGACACCTTCGGGACCCTGGGCAGCATCGGGGGCCTGCTCGGCATCGTGCTCGCCACCATCGTGCTCACCGAGACCGTGTCGAACACCGCCGCCGCCCTCATCGTGTTCCCCATCGCCGCCTCGGCGGCGGAGGCGCTCGGCTACGACCTGCGCGGCGTCGCCATCGCGGTGGCGGTGGCGGCCTCCGCCTCGTTCCTCACCCCGGTGGGGTACCAGACCAACGTGATGGTGTACGGGCCGGGTGGTTACCGCTACACGGACTACGCCCGGCTGGGAGCACCGCTCACCGCCCTCGCAGTCGTCGCCATCCTCGTCGTCGTGCCGTGGGGGTGGCCGCTCACGGGATGATCGGACCGGCCCGCCAGAGCCAATTCGCTCAGTCCACCAGGACGGTCGTCCGATACCCGGCGAGGGTCAGGAAGAGGACGCCGCCGTGACGAGAGTTGGCGCCAGGATGACGAGCGCAACCCTCATGGCGCGGTGGGATCCGACTCGTCGCAGACCGGCTTCCTCGTATAACCTGACCCTGGACCCCCAGCGACAGGCCGTGCCGTGACCAGGAACCGATCAACGCACCGCCCCAAGGCGGCACCCCGCCTCCCGTTCGCGCTCGCGTTCGTCGCCGCTCTCACCATGGTGGCAGCCACGGTGCTCGGAACCACCGCGGCCGAGGCAACGGTGTCGTGCAGCGGCTCGGTGTCGGTGGTCCAGGGCTCGTCGGCGAGCAAGGGCGTCACCATCGGCGGCGACGCCGACTGGGTCCTCTCCGTCAGCATCAGCGGCACCAGCGGGGTGAGCGCCTCGGTGAGCCCGGCGTTCGGGAGCGGCGGCTCCTCGGGCACCGTGACGTTGACCGCCAGCGGTAGCGCCTCGGGATCCGGCACGGTCACCGTGCGCCAGACGACCTCCGGCGCCGATTCGCAGACCTTCACCTGCACCTTCTCCGCCGCGGTGACCGCCACCACAACCACCACCACAACCACCACGACCACCACCACGACCACCACCCGGCCCCCGACCACGACCACCACCGCGCCCCCCACGACCACCACCACCACGACCACCACCACGACGACGACCGTTCCTCCCACCACCTCGACGACGACCACCTCGACGACCACCACCACCACCACCGCGCCTCCCACGACCACCACCAGCTCGACCACCACCACCGAACCGCCGTTCGTCATCACGACCGTTCCCGACGACCCTGCCGCCATCGGGAGCACCGACGGTGGAGGGAGCGACTTCTTGTTCGAGAACTGGTGGTGGCTCACCATCATCGGCCTGGTGCTCATCGCCCTCATCGCCTCGGTGGCGGTGCTGCGGCCCGACATCCCAGGCTTCGGAGGCCGGGTTCGGGCGGCCGGACCGGCCGCCGCCGCAGCCCGGCGCCGTCCCGACGGACGTCCTGGTCGGCGTAGCCCCAGCCAGTGGCTGCGGGACACGGTGTCGCCGACCCGCTATGCCCGCCGCTCGGGCCGGGTGCGCGGCCCGTCGATGGGTCAGCGGGTCCGTCAGTCCAAGGTCGCCCAGGGCATCGAGGACAAGGTGGCGCGTCCCAAGGTGAAGGGGCCGTCGCTCTGGCAGCGCATCCGCAACATCCGAATCTTCGACCGGTTCCGCGACTCGGAGATCGCCGATTCGTTCCGGGCCCGCTCCTCGGCGCGCAAGGTGCGCCGCAACATCAAAGGGCGCCGCGACAACTGAGGCCCCGTCGGTTCTCTAGCGGCGGGGACGCACCGCCCGCACCGCCCCCGACCGCAGGGTCACCAGGCCGGATCCTGTTTCCACCACCAGGCCGCCGTCGGCCGCGACGTCCACCGCCCTTCCCTCCCCGCCCGGCTCCCAGGTGACGTCGCGCCCCACCGTGACACAGGCGTCGCGGTACTCGTCCCGCCCCCATCCGGGACCGCCGATCCGCTCGAGGAGCCGGTCCGCCCACGCCGCAGCCAACCTCGCGGCGGTCGCCGCGCCGGGATCGGCGGGCAGCACCGCGGCGGCGCCGTCCGGTGCCTCGGGCCACCACAGGTTCACGCCGCAGCCGCAGACCGCAACCTCCCCGTGGGCCTCCACCAGGATGCCCCCCACCTTCCCGTTCCCGGTCATCAGGTCGTTGGGCCAGGCGAGGCCGGCGCCGACGTCCAGTTCGTGGCGCAGGGCGTCTCGAACCGCCAATCCCATCGTCAACGGGAGGGTGGCCGGCGGTCCCGCATCGGCGAACCCGAGCGCCAGCGACGAGTACATCGCCCGGGGCGCCTGCCACCATGGATCGCCGGAACGGCCTCGCCCCGCGGTCTGGCGGGCGGCGACGACCAGCACAGGCCGGCTGCCGTCCCCGAACGCCTCGTATGCCAGGTCCTGGGTCGAAGCGACATCGGGACGGGCGATCGTCACGTAGGGTGTAGCCATCTCGCCGGTTCGTGAGTCAGAGATACACAGGCGCAGCGAGCATACCGGAGACCTCACCGTGAGCACCGACGAACAGATCGAGCATCTGCGCCACCTGCGCCAGGAGTCGATGGCGCCTGCCAGCCAGCGCGCCGTCGATCGCCAGCACGATGCCGGCAAACTCACCGCCCGGGAGCGCCTCGGACTCCTGTTGGACAAAGGCTCCTTCCAGGAGCTCGACATGTTCGCCCGCCACCAGGCCACCGGGTTCGGGATCGAGGAGCGCCGACCCCTCGGCGACGCCGTGATCACCGGATGGGGCACCATCGACGGGCGCACCGCGTTCGTCTTCGCCGAGGACTTCACCGCCTTCGGCGGCAGCCTCGGGGAGGTCGTGGCCGACAAGATCTGCAAGATCATCGACCTCGCCCTCGACACCGGCGCCCCCCTCATCGCCCTCAAGGACTCCGGCGGCGCCCGCATCCAGGAAGGAGTGGTCGCCCTCGACGGCTACGGCCGCATCTTCGAGCGCAACGTGCGGGCCTCGGGGGTCATCCCCCAGATCTCGGTGATCATGGGCCCCTGCGCCGGGGGCGCCGTCTACTCACCCGCCATCACCGACTTCGTCTACCAGGTGGAGGAGACCTCGCATCTCTTCATCACCGGTCCCGACGTGATCAAGGCAGTCACCGGCGAGGAGGTCAGCTTCGAGCAGCTCGGAGGCGCCCACACCCACGCCAGCAACTCGGGGGTCACCCACTTCGTGAGCGCCACCGGCCGGGCCGCCCTCGAGGAGATCCGCTACCTGCTGTCGTTCCTCCCCTCCAACAACATGGAGGTGCCCCCCTACTTCATCCCCTTCGACCGGCCCGACCGGATGGAGGATGCTCTCACCGACATCGTCCCGGCCTCCGCCACCCAGCCCTATGACGTCGTGGACCTGATCGAGATGGTGGTCGACGACGCCGAGTTCTACCAGGTGCACGAGCATTTCGCCGAGAACATCGTGGTCGGCTTCGCCCGCCTCGACGGCTACGCGGTCGGCATCGTCGCCAACCAGCCGTCGGTGCTCGCCGGCACCCTCGACATCTCCGCATCGGTGAAGGCGGCCCGCTTCATCCGCCTCTGCGACGCCTTCAACATCCCCGTCGTCAGCTTCGTCGACGTCCCCGGCTTCCTCCCCGGCGTCGACCAGGAGCACAACGGCATCATCCGCCACGGGGCCAAGCTGCTCTACGCCTACGCCGAGGCCACCGTGCCCAAGCTCACCGTCATCACCCGCAAGGCCTACGGCGGCGCCTACGTGGTGATGAACTCCCGGGCATTGCGCGCCGACGTCGTCTTCGCCTGGCCCACCGCCCAGATCGCGGTCATGGGAGCGCAGGGCGCCGTCAATGTGATCCACCGCCGCGACCTCGCCACCGCCGACGACCCGGACGCGAAACGCCAAGAGCTGATCTCCGAGTACGAGGAGCGCTTCAACAACCCGTACCTGGCGGCGGAGCGGGGTCTCGTCGACGACGTCATCGAGCCGCGAGAGACCCGGCCCCGCCTCATCAGGGTGCTGGAGATGCTCCGGACCAAGCGGGAGGCGATGCCGCCGAGGAAACACGGGAACATCCCGCTCTGATGGGTGCCCGTCCCGCCACGCCGGCCGGGCCCGGCGCCCCCGATCCGCCTCCTAGGATGCGATCGTGGATTCCGTCCTGATCGCCAACCGCGGCGAGATCGCCGTTCGTGTCATCCGCGCCGCCCGTGAACTCGGGATGCGGACGATCGCGGTGTACTCGGAGCTGGATCGCGACTCGGTGCACGTCGCCCTCGCCGACGAGGCCTGGAACATCGGTCCGGCGCCGGCTGCCGAGTCCTACCTCAACGTCCCGCGTATCATCGAGGTTGCCCGCGCCGCCAAAGCCGCCGCTGTCCATCCCGGCTATGGGTTCCTCGCCGAGAATGCCGGGTTCGCGGCCGCCGTCATCGCAGCCGGGCTGGTCTGGGTCGGGCCCCCGCCGGAGGCGATCGCCGCCATGGGAGACAAGATCGCCTCCCGTCGCGCCGCCGAAGAGGCGGGGGTCCTCACCGTGCCCGGCACGCTCGACCCGATCACCGACGTGGTCGAGGCGCAGGCCTTCGCCGACCGGGAGGGTTACCCGATCGCGGTCAAGGCGGCCCACGGAGGTGGCGGCAAGGGACTGCGGGTCATCCGTGACCCGTCCGAGCTGGAGGAGGGGTTCCAAGCGGCCCGCCGCGAGGCGGACGCCTACTTCGCCAATCCCGAGGTGTACGTGGAACGGTACCTCGACCATCCCCGTCACGTCGAAGCCCAGATCATGTGCGACGCCCACGGCAACGCGGTCTTCCTCGGAGAGCGTGACTGTTCGATGCAGCGCCGCCACCAGAAGCTGATCGAGGAGACGCCGGCACCGGGGTTCTCCCAGGCACAGCGGGAGGCGCTGGCCGCCGACGCCCTGGCGGTGGCACGAGCCACCGGCTACGTCAACGCCGGGACCGTCGAGTTCCTCATCGGGGCCGACGGCCGACACTACTTCCTGGAGATGAACACCCGCATCCAGGTCGAGCACACCGTCACCGAGCTGGTGACCGGCATCGACCTGGTCAAGGAACAGCTCCAGGTCGCCGCCGGCGAGGAACTGGCACTGGGGACGGTGGAATCACGGGGCCACGCCATCGAGTTCCGCATCAACGCCGAGAACCCCGCCTCCGGGTTCCTCCCCACCCCGGGCACCATCGTCACCTACCGGGAACCGGGCGGGCTCGGGGTACGGGTCGACAGCGGGGTGCAGGCCGGTTCCGTCATCAGCCCCTACTACGACACCCTGGTCGCCAAGCTGGCGGTGTGGGGCCGGGACCGGGAGGAGGCCATCGCCCGGGGCCGCCACGCCCTCGCCTCCTTCGAGGTGACCGGCATCGCCACCACCATCCCGGCCCATCTCCGCATCCTCGACACTGACGCCTTTCGCTCCGGCGACTACTACACCCGCTACGTCGAGGAACATCTCGACTTCGCCGACCTCACCCCTAGCGGCGCCCCCGCCCTGCCCCAGGACGAGGAGCTCGACGAGCGATCGATGACGGTGGAGGTGGGCGGACGGCGCTACGTGGTCCGCTACTGGGCACCGATGATGGCGGTCCCGTCTTCGGGAGGGCAGCGTCCCGCCCCGCGGCGGCGGGCGCCGAAGCTGGGCCGGGTCGGAGACGCCGGGGAGAACGCCGGGGTCGTCACCGCCCCGATGCAGGGCACCATCGTCAAGGTGCACAAGGCGGCCGGCTCCGCAGTCTCGGCCGGAGAACCGGTATGCGTGCTCGAGGCAATGAAGATGGAGAACGAGATCAAGTCCCCGATCGGGGGCGAGATCGTCGACCTCCGGGTCCGGCCGGGCGACACCGTCACCTCGGGCGCGGTGCTCATGGTGATCCGCTGACGATCGGAGTCAGGTGGGGCGGTAGCGGCCGAACACGGACCCCAGCACCGCCGAGACCTCGCCGACGGTCGCCTCCCGGGCCAGCGCCTCCTTCATCGGATACAGCAGGTTGCCCCCGTCGCGGCGGGCAGTCTGCTCCAGCGCCGCCAGGCCTCGGGCCACCCCGGCCTCGTCGCGGGCGGCCCGTCGCTCCGCCAGGGCTGCCACCTGCCCCCGCTCCACCTCGGGGTCGAGCACCAGAGGCTTGCCGGACGGGGCGGCCGGGCCGGCGAACCGGTTGACGCCGACCACGACGACGTCGCCGGCATCGACCGCCCGGGCATGCCGGAAGGCCGCCTCCTCGATCTGGTGCTGCTGGTAGCCGGCCTCGATGGCGCCGACGGCTCCGCCGCGACGGTCGATCTCGTCGATGAGGGTCGAGGCCGCCGCCTCCACCTCGTCGGTGAGGGCCTCGACGTAGTACGACCCGGCAAGAGGATCGACGGTGGCGGTCACCCCCGTCTCGTAGGCGAGGATCTGCTGGGTACGGAGGGCGAGCGTCGCCGCCTCCTCGGAGGGGAGGCCGAGCGCCTCGTCGTAGGAGTTGGTGTGCAGCGACTGCGTGCCACCCAGCACGGCGGCCAGGGCCTGGTAGGCGGTGCGCACCACGTTGGTGTGGGGTTGTTGGGCGGTGAGGGTGGATCCGGCGGTCTGGACGTGAAACCGCATCCGCCACGATTCCGGCGAGGTGGCGCCGATGCGTTCCCGCATGAGGCGGGCCCACAGACGCCGGGCCGCTCGGAACTTGGCGACCTCCTCGAACAGATCGTTGTGGGCGTTCCAGAAGAAAGAGAGGCGGGGCGCCAGTTCGTCGACGTCGAGCCCGGCCGCCCGCGCCGCCTCCAGGTAGGCGAGACCGTTGGCGAGGGTGAAGGCCACCTCCTGGGCGGCGGTGGAACCGGCCTCCCGGATGTGGTAGCCGCTGATCGAGATCGTGTGCCAGTTCGGCAGCTCGTCCCGGCAGTAGGCGAAGAGGTCGGTGACGAGCCGCAACGACGGCGCCACCGGGTACAGATAGGTGCCGCGGGCGATGTACTCCTTGAGGATGTCGTTCTGGACGGTGCCGCGGATGCGCGACGCCGCCACCCCCTGCTCCTCGGCAACGAGCTGGTAGAGCACCAGGAGCGCGGCGGCGGTGGCGTTGATCGTCATCGAGGTCGTCACCTCGCCGAGCGGGATGCCGTCGAGAAGGCGCCGCATGTCGCTCAGCGAGTCGATCGCCACCCCGACCCTGCCCACCTCGCCGGCGGCCATCGGGTCGTCGGAGTCGAGCCCCATCTGGGTGGGGAGGTCGAAGGCGACCGAGAGCCCGGTCTGGCCGGCGGCGAGCAAGGCGGCGAAGCGGGCGTTGGTCTCGGCGGCCGACCCGAAGCCGGCGTACTGGCGCATGGTCCAGAGCCGGCCCCGGTACATGGTGGCATAGGCGCCGCGGGTGAAGGGGTACCGCCCCGGCTCACCAAGAGCCTCGGTCGCCTCCCAGCCGTCGCGCTGCGTCTCGTCGTAGACGGGCTCGATCTCGAATCCGGAACCGGCCCGATGCCTCGTGTTGTCCTCGGACATCCCTATCATCCGCTGGCGGTGCCGGGTGGATGCTACCTACCCGGGAACTCTCCGCCCTCTCCGGACGTCTACAACCCGGAACACCGATGGATCCCAGCATTCACCTCATCGAACGCCGAGAGCGCCGCGGCAAGCGCATCGCCGCGCTGGCGCTGCTCGCCGTCATCGCGGTGCTCAGCGCCTCCCTCCTCGGGATCTTCGCCTTCCTCGAGAGCAATGCCGCCTTCGGCACCGTCCAGGACATCGAGGAGCGCTACATCTGCAACGCCGCCCAGTACGACCTGAGCTTCCCCGACCTGGGGAGCCTCTCCACCGTGTACACCTCCGACGGCGTGATGTTGGGGGAGATGACGCTGCGCAACAGCCAGCCGGTCCAGTTCGACGACATCCCCGAGGTGGTGCGCGACGCCATGGTGGCGGCCGAGGACGGCAGCTTCTACGAGCACCAGGGCATCGACTTCCGCGCCATCGCCCGCGCCGCCATCGCCAACGCCCAGAGTTCGGACGACGGTATCCAGGGCGGCTCGACCATCACCCAGCAGATCGTCAAGAAGAACTTCCTCACCGAGGAGCGCACCA